>NZ_DALYOQ010000057.1:14406-30283 GCF_031974595.1 Pantoea sp. CTOTU46764
CATCCACAACGCGCGCGCAGCCGTGAAGCGGCGCTGCGCTGGCCCGCCGGTTCGCGCATGCTCGACACGCTTTCACTCTATCCTGAAGTCACTAAGCAGGATGCGTTGCGAACCGCAGGCGCGTTGCTGCTGATTGAAGACGCGAGCCTGGAGCACGGCGGTGCCGGTCTGGGCAGTTTGTATGCAGCACTGGAAAATCGTCTGCTCAAAGCGGGTGGTCCCGATGCGGTGGTGCCACAGGCCGCGGGTGAAGGGGATAAGCATCAAACCAGCGGTCCGGCTGTGCCACAGATGGGGGCGATAGCCTCCGGACGCGAGCTGCTGGATCAGGCGCGCACGCTGTCGAAATACCTGCGTGATCAACCCGGCGGCTGGCTTGCTGCGCACCGTCTGATGAAATCCCTGCGCCACGATACGCTGCTGCAACTGCCGCCGCTTTCCGGCGACGGCAAAAGCCGTATCGAACCGCCTAAGGCCGACCAGCGCGCTCAGCTTAAACGTCTTTGGCTGCAGCAGAGCTGGCAGGAACTGACCGAGCAGGCCGACAGCCTGTTTTCGCGTGGTGGTAACCATTTCTGGCTTGACCTGCAGTGGTACATCCATCAGGCGCTGACGCGCGCCGGCAACACCACGCTTGCCGCCATCGTGCAGGACGATCTTAAAGGACTGTTGTCGCGCCTGACCGGGCTGGAAACGCTGGCGTTCAGCGACGGTACGCCGTTTGCCGATGAGGTGACGCTCGGCTGGATACAGCAGCAGGTGATGAACACCGAACCCGGTTGGGGCGAAGGGTCGTCAGCGTCAGCTGGTGCCAGCAATGAGGATGACATCCTGCAACTGGAAAGCGAAGCGGTGGAACTGGCTGACCGTGAAGGCATTGAAACCGCGCTGAACTGGCTGCAGCAACGACCGGGAAATGCTTCACCGCGTCAGCAGTGGCTGCTGCGCCTGCTGATGGCGCGCGTCGCCGAGCAGTTCGGACGTCAGGAAATGGCGTTACATCTACTTAGCGGACTTGATAGCAGCGCAGATGACATGACGCTTGGCCAGTGGGAACCATCGCTGCTGTTTGAAGTGAAATCGAGGCGGCTAAAACTGCTGCGCGCTCGCGCCGGGCGCAGTGAAGCGGATAAAGCACGAATGCAGCCGGAAATGGAACAACTGTTGGCCGGGTTGGTGAATATTGATGCGGCGCGAGCTGTGGTGCTGTTGGGTTAATAATTCAAAAGGATATTGCAATGTTATCTATTCGTGTACTCGCTCTGGTTATGGTGTGTTTATTAACCGGTTGCACTCAGCTCTTATGGACTTTAAATGACTATCAATCAAAAGGATATAACCGAGAAATAAAAATCGCAGACAGGGTTAATGGCATATTTAAATATAACAACATAAGCCTGACAGTAAGTGGGGGGAAAGATAAAAAGGACTTCATCAGACTTCCAGAAAATGGTGTTGGATTTGTGGGTGAGAAAAATATTTACTTCGTGACAGTTAATGGTAATGAGTTGCTTGCCTTAGATGCGATCATCAAAAATATCCCATTGAAAATGAATGATCATGAGGAATACATAAATATCAGCGTGAATAGCTATTATGATAAAAATGTTAATGCTGCCTTTAAGCAAGTAATGAATGTCATGACCAGACAGTCTGTGGCTGAATTAACGGCATCGCAAAAAACATTGCTGGAAAGCAATGGCTTTAAATCTACTAATGGTTACTATCATCGACTGGTAAGCATCGAAGGAATTATCATAAACAGACAGCGCTTAGGAAATTCATTCTCGGATGCTTCATCTCTAAATGATAGTTATCAAGTCCGTTTTTACTCTGATTATTTGTCCAGTAACATTGATGCTGGAAAGCTGGCATTCAACCTTGCAATGACACCTGTTACTTTGATAGGTGATGTCATTCTCAGTCCTCTTTATTTGATTTATGCGATGCAATGATTATAGGTTTTAATTATATGCATTATTTCAATAAGTGAGGTTTGAGGTGTTCAAAATCATTGTTCGATGTTACATTTCTGGCTGGCGCAACACCTTTAACTATAGAGGATATGCGACTCGGAAAGAATTTTGGGTTTTCATTCTGGTTAATTTAATCTTTCTCAATTTTTATTCTGCATTAACTGGAATGCTGACTCTGACCGGAAGTGGCATAGTTGATGTTTTATTGTTCCTTTCGATGGGGTTTTCTCTTCAACTTTTATTTATAAGCATCCTTATCATCCCTGTTATGTCTTTGGGCGTAAGAAGAATGCATGATATTGGCCGGAGTGGCTGGTGGTTTAGTAGCCTGCTACTCAGCAATATTTTTATTATTCCTCATTCCTTGGTGCTCTGGTCAGCAGTATTGCAAATCATTTTTCATGGGATATTGCACTCTCTATATCGATTTGGGCAAGTCTCGTATTGAATTTGAGCGTTATTTTTTACCTGACATATTTGTGTTGCAAACCTTCAGTAAGACCATCACCGCTTCCACATTAACGCAATAAAAAAACAATCAGATCGACGTAATGAAAGATCTCACCCTGCGCTACCTGCGTGATGCCGCGAAGGAATTCGCGGCTACGCATCCTGATCGCGCTGCGATGCTCAAGCTTTATCGGGATGGCGCGCCGGATCCGATAGTTGGGTTAACTGTTAGGGATTAAATGATGAACGACCGCTTAGCGGAATGTTACGCCAGAGCCTGGCGTAAAACATTCGATTATAAAGGATGCGCCACGTGCAAGGAATTCTGGTCATTTATTCTGGTCAGTACACTGCCTTTTTTATTTGCAGGCGCTGTGCTTCTTGTTTTACATATATGGGTTGATTTGTGGGTGATTATGTTTAGGGGAATTGGTCTTGCGTCTGTTATGTCATTTTTCAGCGTAATCATTATTTTTCCTTTTATGTCGCTGGGAATTCGACGCATGCACGATATTGGCCGCTCAGGCTGGTGGTTTGGCTTCCTGTTTATAGGAAGTGTTTTTTATTTCCTGTAAGTCTGTTTTTATTATACCTATGCAGTAAGCCTTCGCTCCATCCGCATCCGGTTTATCTCTGAATAAATAATCAGAGCTCTGTGTAATATTTTTAAGATTCACGATTTAACTAAATTATCAGTATCCTTACATCATGGAGGACATGATGAACACATCCAGTATTCTACAGAAAGTTTTGTCGGTCTCATTAAATCGCTATTATCTCGATTTACCGGGCAGCACCTTTAGTACTGATGTTGAAGAGATTGAGGGAAAGGAGGAAATGAGCGAACTGTATCGTTACACAGTTCGTTTCACCAGCGATGCTGGCGACATACAGCCTCAGCAGATGCTGCGGAAAAAAGTCTGGTTAAATATGCAAGCTCCATCAGATGAGCTGAAATCGGTATTGCCTGAAAAAATAGTTAAAGTCATACACGGAGTGATAACTTACTTTCGGCGATTGCAAGGTTCACGCGATCAAGTAAGTTATGAAATTATTATTGAGCCATTTGTTTCACTGCTAGATAAACAATTCCACAGTCATCGATTTTTCGTCAACAAATCAGTGCCTGAAGTGGTAACGAAAATACTTACTGAACATGGTCTGGAAGCCTGGCAATACCAATTTACCCTGAAGCAAAGCTATCCAAAGCGCGAACAAATTAATCAGTACCAGGAAAGCGATCTAAAATTCATTCAACGTTTACTGGCTGAAGTAGGAATTTTTTTCTACTTTCGCTTACAGGAGGATGCGCGCACTGAAGTTATCCATTTTGGTGACAGTCAGGTGGCGTTTAATACTGTCAAATCGCTGCCGCTTAACAGCCCTTCAGGTATGGGTGATGGCGGAAAAGATTCTATCTGGGAATTAAATCTTAATCATCAGGTTGTGGAAGCTAGCGTATCCGCTAAAGATTATAACCATCGTGAGGCGCAATATATTTTACGGTCTGCGGAAGCGGATATGACACGGGGCGATGGCGATGAAACTAATTATGGCAAGGTTTATCATTATCGACCTCGCCATCCACAATCTGGTGACAAGTACATACCATCTGCAGAAACCGCCAACTTCTATGCACGTTTGGATCATGAACGCTTCCTCGCTAGCCAAACATCCATTACAGGAATAAGCACCGATCCCTCTCTGGCTGCTGGGCAAACGCTGATAATAACCGACAATAGTGTTCCTTCAACCTTGCCAGAGTTACTGCATAACCCACTGGTAATTATAAAGTTGAAGTTCGTTGCCAGTCGGGAATCAGCCATGCGAGTGACGATTGGCGCCGTGCCATACAGTGAAACAATTTGCTGGCGTCCAGCAATGCTTGCACGCCCTAAAGTCAGCGGCACCATGACAGCGCGAGTCACTAGCGCAAAAGATAATGATATCTACGCCTGGCAGGACGCTTCAGGTCTTTATCGTGTGGTGTTTGATGCGGATGAAGAGAGCAAAGATCGCGGTCAGGAGGGCATGCCAGTGCGACTCGCCAAACCTTATGGCGGCGATATGTATGGCTTCCACTTCCCGCTGATTCAGGGAACGGAAGTGGCGATAGCCTTCCGCGAAGGTGATCCCGACCAGCCTTATATTGCTCACGCGCTTCATGATTCGCGCCATGTCGATCACGTCACCGAAAAGAACAGCACACGCAACGTTATCCGCACAGCAGGTTTAAACAAACTGCGCATGGAAGATAAGCGCGATGAAGAACACATCAAACTCAGCACCGAATATGGTGGTAAATCACAGCTAAGCCTGGGGCACCTGGTTGATTCCTCGAGAGCCAAACGCGGTGAAGGTTTTGAACTGCGCACGGACAAGTGGGGCGGGATTCGTGCCGGAAATGGTATTTTTATCAGCGCAGACAAGCAGCCTGCCGCCGGTGCAGAAGTGCTTGAGATGCAGGATGCACTTAACCGCTTGCACAATGCAGGCAATCAAATGCAGCAGTTAGCTGATGATGGAAAAGCCGCAGGCGCAGAACCTGCGCAAGTGGAAACTCAACTCAATTTCATGCGCGAAGAGTTAGAACAGCTCAAGCAAGCAGTCGCAATGCTTAGTGCGCCGCAGGGAATCGCGTTGACTAGCGGTAAACATTTACAGCTTGCGGCGGCAAAGAATTTAATTGCCACGGCGGGAGCAGACGCTGATGTAGGCATCCTCAAACGCATGTTTATCGGTGTGGGCGAGGGACTGAATGTATTTGTGCGCAGTATGGGTATCAAGCTATTAGCGAATCAGGGGCCGGTTTCGATTCAGGCGCAGAACGATCAATTGCAGTTGCTTGCAAGGCAAGGACTGGAAATTACCAGCACCGAAGATGAAATTCATATCATTGCTAAAAAGAAAATCGTGCTGAATGCCGGGGGAAGCTACATCACGCTGGACCCGTGCAAAATTGAGTTGGGCACCGATGGTGACTTTGCGGTGAAATCAGCAGATTTCGCCTATAGCGGACCGGCGAGTATGACGGCAGAGCACCCCGAATATCCCGAAATCCAATCCAGTGCTAAGCAATTATTGAATCTTAAAGTACCCATGTCACCTGACGCAGAAGCCGGAAGCTGGGCTGGCATGCCGTATACGTTGTACGCCGATGGAGCAGCGATAAAACAGGGCGTGCTGGATAACACCGGCAATTTACCGGTTGAACATCAAACCGTGACAAAAGCTTATCGCTTGGTAATGGCAAACGGAGTCAGCTTCCAGATTCCGGTCGCCGCCAATTATCGCAATCCCGAGCAAGGCGTTCTGGCAAATCGCGGCATTCATCATCATCACTCGCAAACTGCAGATGAAATTAATGCTCCGGATTCGCACACCGAGCACCGCTCGCTCTATGCCGCATTACTTGATGGTATTAATGACAGGGAAAAAGACGCATGAGTCAGTCAGATATCGTTTCACCTATTGCAACCGATATAACCCAGCAATGTGTGATTACACCGCCGTGGTTTGTACAGGGCAGCGAATACCAACCCTTACCAGCAACCTATTATCCGTTGATTAATGGTGAGGAAGCATTTGGTGCGGTGCATCATGCCATCGAAAATGCGCGCAAATCGGTGGATATTATTTGCTGGGGTTTTCAGCCTTCGATGTATTTTGTGCGTGATGGCAAAGCGCCCTGTATTGGGCAATTATTGATTGATATTGCTGAAAAGCGTGGAGTGGAAGTCAGGATTCTGGGTTGGGAAATGCCGTTTAATACCGCCGGATTTGGTGATGAAGCAAATTTACCTGGAAAGTTTTTGCCGATAGTAAGAAACCGCGCAGGTCAGACTTCTACCGATACACAATTTGATTTTGACTGCTGGTGGTTTAAAACCTCTGCGCGCTTTAATACCATGAAAGAAATAGTCCGGGGAAAAGAAACCACACTTGAGAAACTTTACCCTTTTCCTCATTTTGTTAGCCGTGGTTTTAATGCGAGGGATCGTGCTGAAATTGCATACCAGGCAAAATTTAAAGCTCTTGATAAAAACCTGAGCAACTCTACGATTGCTACTATGGCAGGAACTGTCACTCATCATCAAAAAACCGTAATAGTGGATTATGAACTGCCGGAGAGAGCAGTGGGTTTTGTGATGGGACATAACATGCTGGATGAATACTGGGATACTGATGCACACTCAGCCAGAAATCGGGGTGCTAATGCACCCGAACCGAATAAAGGCGCGACCGGTGCTCTGCCACGGCAGGATATTTCCAGTCGGGTAACCGGACCAATTCTTGAGCATTTACATCATAATTTCGCGACTGCCTGGCAGAAAGAAACCGGACAGAATCTCTTGTGGCAGCGCAATGCTAATGAGGCGGCTAAAAACATGCGGCCACAAAAATTACTTGGCACACCAATAATGGCGCAATTGCTGCGCACCCAGGCGCAGGTAGGTAAGCGTGATATTGAGAAACTCTATTTACAGGCAACAAATAACGCCACACAGTTTATCTATATTGAAAACCAGTATTTCCGCTGGCCGCCACTGGCAGAATTGATTAAGAAAGTAGCAGCAGATCAGACTCGAGGAGGGCGAGATCCGGGCAAACACGGCTCGCTTTATGTTTTTGTTACCACTAATGTGACTGATGGCGGTATTGGAGCCGGTACAGTTAATACGCAACGCATGCTGGAAAGCCTGGGACGTGCGAATTCCGTACCTGAACTCACTAAGCTAAGACGTAAGGAAGCGTTACGAAATGAGATGCTAGCTCCACCCTCAATTGATGCTTCTCTCGATGAGAAAATGAAATATATTAAGGAAAGAAAAGAGAAAGAGGCAGAACTCAGGGCCAAAGAAAAGGAAATAGAGAACAGTGTTGTTCTTCCTGTTGAACATCCTGGATTAAAAATCCATGTCTGTTCACTGGTGGCTCCTGATTCAGAAGCTAATAACTGGATGCCTGTATACATTCACTCAAAGCTGATGATTATAAATGATGTTTTCACCACTCATGGTTCAGCTAATATCAATACCCGCAGTATGCAGGTAGATAGTGAAATGAACATTGCACATTGTAATGCATCAGTAACTAAGGCTATGCGTAAGCGGTTGTGGAATTTGCATACAAATAATTTGGGTGGGCAGGATGATCCCGGAATTGCTTTTGACAACTGGGATGATCTGATAAAAGAAAATCAAGGGTTAATGGATGTGGAGAATTCGCCTAGAGCTTCTATTATTCCTTTTTTATATGAAAGTGCAAAATCTAGTGACTTGGACTAAATATGAAGTTTTTAATGATTATTGCTTTTCTGCTTTTTGCTTTTGAACTGGATGATGAATCCTTATTAAAAAAGAGCTATGCCATGAATAATTTAACAAAGGGTAATTTAGATTTAGACTTTCTCTGTAAGCATCAGACTTTGAGTGATGGAAAATCTGAAGCAAAATTATTGTTTGACTACGCTCGCTGGTTACAAAAAAACAACCAACTTAAACAGGATGAAGTTGTATATGCTGAAATAGAGCGCTTGTACCGCATAGCAGCAGGAAATGGCAATGCTAAAGCTATTATCAATTTGCTAAATGGTTCTTTAAAAGGTCAGTTTTTTCTTCTTGATCAAGAGAAGTTGGGTTTAAGTCAGCAACTAATTGATGAAAAGGTTGGTGCTGGATATTATTTTATAGCTCTCTTTTTGGAACATGGAGCTGCAGGTCTTCAGCAAGACACCGATATGGGTTTACGTTATATGCGCAAAGCTGCGGATGAAGGTAACCCACAAGCTCAGGCTTATATAGGTTATAAGCTTGCCCCACTAAAAATGGCACCAAGCATTAGTCGAAAATTGCGTCGTTGCGCTGCTGAACAAGGAGAAGGTAATGCTGCAAACGCTTTGGCTATTAATTATAAAATAAGTGGTGAATTTGATAGTGCAATAGAGTTATTTCAATTGGGGGTGGCTGCTGGGGATTCAAGTTCGGCTAGTTATTTATCCAATGGCTTTGATGGGATTGATAAAAAAAATGATATTTATTATTTGAGTTTAAAGGAAGATAAAGAACGATCTCGACGTTATCATGATATTAAGAAAGTTTTATCCCGTTACTCGTATGCTAATCCCAAAGTTCCAGAAATAAATGAAATAGTGCCGCTTCCGCCAGCTCCGCTACCTGCCTGGGATGGAAAGTTAAAATGGCTGGAAGAACGAGAAGCCAATATTCCACCTGAAAAGCCCAGTGAAGCACTGATTAATCAAATGGCGCGAGACAAGCAACTTGATCCTGCTACTGGCAAACCATTACCGGAGTCTCCACATTTTGTTCGTGATGATTCTATCAAGCTGTCGTGCCGTAATGGTGAAGTGTGTCCCGTTACTGGATATTGGGAAATGGAATGGTGGGATTACAACAGCCTGAATACTCAGAGGATAGTGCGTTTTAATCAGGGGAATATTCTGCCAACTGACAGAGTACGGCGTGTGGTCACTCGTCCCTGGCCATTTGAGGACAAAATTGTGATTGAAGAGAAAATGATGGCGTGGCGTTTAATTGCTGAGGTTTAAATTTTAGGGTTTGTTTTATTTAAATGTATTGCCGCTAAAAAAATGTTGGGGTTTTCTCAGTTTAAAGGAGTGATTTAATGAAAGGAATTATCCGTTTAGGCGACAGCCATACTGGTGGTGGTACGGTGCTGGAAGGTTCAAGCACAATGAAATTTTCTGGTGTCGGCGCAGCACGTAAAGGGGATGTGGTTATTTGTCCTATTATTGGTCACGGTAAAAATTTCATTGCCGAAGGCCATGCCACTTTTAATGATAATGGTGTGCCGGTGGCATTTCAGGGGCATCGGTGTGCGTGTGGTTGTGAATTAATCTCCAGCCTTACACAAGCTGTGGCAGAGTAATTATGGCAATCAACCTCAGGCAGGTACCTACTGCGCTCAAACAGCCCGAATTGCCAAGATGGTGGTTCTGGCTATTATTACTCGCTCTGTTTTTGGTATCTGGCACCGCTTATCAAATGTCAGTTAATTTGGAAAATAAATCCATTGATGCTGAAGCCTTTTGGGAAAAGGCATTAGTGATCCCAGCCGCTATTTGGTTCACGCTGTCAGTCCTCCGAATGGTTTATTATTCCGGTGATATTGCAACAGTTGACAAACTGAATGCTAAAAGAGAAATGGCTATTCAGCAACAAGTGCAGTTGGGTCAGCGCTACCTCAACATCTTAGACGTCAGCCTTCATACTGCACTGCGTTTTCCTGATGATCCGGATGGTAAGAAACAATGGCAGGCGATCCAACAAAAACAGCAGGCACTGAAAACCCAGCCTTCATGGCAAAGCGAACGTGGTATTAGACATAGCCGGTTAACTGCTGCGCCTGATCAATCGCCTGAGCAAATACTTAACCAAGTAATGACCGCAACAATTAATCAATTGAGTAAGACGTTAGCATCGTTTCCATCTGATTTACCGCTGCATCTACTACTGGAAAATCACATCGGCTTGCCGGATATCAATATTCAGAAAATGTGGCAGCAACATTTTAACGTTGCTCACATCCAGCAAGAGATTGAATGGCTGCATGGCTCAGGGCTTCAAGTCATCGATGAGTGGTTGGATCATCGCAGTAATAAAGCCTCTTTGTTTTTGGTTTTAGCCGTCAACTTTGCCCCTGCACAGCTGGAAGCAACGGCTGAATCGCTAGTTTATTTACTGCTGGCAAATCCGGGTTTGCCAGATTCCCCCAAACCGCTAGCGCAATTGCATCGACCTGAACAGGCTTACAGTGTGACTGAGGAGGATCTGCACTATGCGGTGCAACATGCTGCGCTGTGGGGAGATGCCACGACTGAACAAATCAAAAGTGGATGGTTGGTTGGCGTACATTCTTCATGGCAGCAGAGGGTGGCAATGGCTCTTAAGGCGCTATCGTTACCGCTCAATATTGGACAGGATCTGCACGACATTAACAGCACGTTGGGTTATCCGGGGCCTGCTGCATGCTGGCTTACTATCGCTTGCGCCAGTACATCCTTGAATGAAGGTCCACAGATCATGCTTAGTGGAACGGGATTAGAAACCGAGCAATTGTGGGCCACTCTAATCACTCCAGCTAAAGACCATAACTCTAATACTTAACGCAACAACTCATGGCCTAACTATGAAAGACCTAACTCTGCGCTATTACGATACCGAAATGCGCTACCTGCGTGATGCCGCGAAGGAATTCGCGGCTACGCATCCTGATCGCGCTGCGATGCTTAACCTTGACCGGGCTGGCGCGCCAGACCCTTTTGTTGAACGTCTGCTGGAGGGCTTTGCCTTTTCCGTCGGTCGCCTGCGTCAGAAAATTGATGACGATCTGCCGGAACTGACTGAAGGGCTGGTCAGCATGCTGTGGCCGCACTACTTGCGCACCATTCCGTCGCTGTCGGTGGTGGCGCTGACACCAGACCTGCCAAAAATGAAAATGGCGGAGGTGGCGCCAGCCGGACTGGAGGTCTATTCGCGTCCGGTTGGCCCGAAAAATACCGTATGCCGCTACCGCACCACGCAGGCGCTGACGCTGAATCCGCTGGAAGTCGCTGGCGTGACAATGGCAACCGAGCCGGACGGGCGGTCGCTGCTGCGTATCCGCATCAACAGCAGCGGTCAGGCCGACTGGTATCAGACCGATTTGAGCCGCCTGCGCTTCTGGCTGGGCGAAGACGTGCCGGTTGGCAATGCGCTGCACCAGATGCTGACGCGTCGTCAGGCGGCGTTGTACATCCGCCTCGCGGGTCAGGGAGAGCGTGCGCGGCTCGACGGCTGGTTCAGCCCCGGCGGATTTGGCGAGGAGGATCGGCTGTGGCCCAAGGGCGATAGCGCTTTCAGTGGCTATCAACTGCTGCTCGAATACTTCACCTTCCCGGAGAAATTCCGCTTTGTTCATCTCAACGGGCTGGAGAACGTTACGTTGCCGCCGGGCCTCACGTATTTCGATATTGAGGTGGTGTTCAGCGCACAGTGGCAGAGCGATCTGCCGGTGACGGACGAGTCGCTGCGCCTGCACTGCGTGCCGGTGATTAACCTGTTCACGCTGGAGGCCGATCCGTTAACGGTCAGCGGACTGGAGAGCGAATACCTGCTTCGTCCGAAGCGACTGCAGGACGGGCATACCGAAATCTACGCGGTGGATGCGGTTAACGGTTCGGGCATTGGCGGCAGCGCGGATTACGTGCCGTTCTCCAGTTTCCGCCACAAGGGCGGCATGATGCGTCGACAGGCACCTGAGCGCTATTTCCATACTCGTGTGCGTAAAGGCGTAAGCGGGCTACATGATACCTGGCTCATTCTCGGCGGCCAGCAATGGGAAGCGGGTCAGGAGCTGGCGAAAGACACGCTGTCGCTACGCATCACCGGCACTAACGGTCAACTACCGCGTCGGGCGCTGCAGAGCACGCTGCTGGATCGCTGCGAACAGGTATTACAGACGCCGGTGACGGTGCGCAACCTATGTCGTCCAACGCTGCCCGCTTATCCACCGGCAGAAGATCGCTTTCACTGGCGCGTGCTGAGCCATCTCGGCTCTGGCTTCATCAATATGATGAGCAGTGCAGAAGTGCTACGCGGCACGCTGGCGCTCTACAACTGGCAGGATGACGAGCTGTGTAACCGCAAGCTCGACGCCATTCTTGACGTGCAGCATCACCGTCTGCAGCGCTTTGAAAACGGTTATCTGCTGCGTGGTCTTGAGGTGGAAATCACTCTGGACAGCAACGGTTTCACCGGTGACGGCGACATCAACCTTTTCGGCGAGATGCTCAACCGCTTCCTGTCGCTGTACGCCGACATGAATCAGTTCATTCAGCTCTCCCTCATCATCCGGCCAGAAGGAAAATACATCCGGTGGAAAGAGAATCACAGCCAGCGCCTGCCCGGCTAATCGCGCAGTTGGGTGAACAGCTGCCTTACATGAACTTTTACCGCTTCTGCCAGCTGCTTGAGCAGAGCGAACCCGATGCACCGGTGCCCGGCAGCGGCTGGCAGGTACGCCATGAGCCGGTGCGCTTCCGTCCTCATCCGGGCATGGGCTTCCCGGCGGGCGAAATCCGCGGCTATGAAAATCCTGCCCGTCCCGGTTTGCCGCCGACGGTGCGCGTCAATTTTATGGGGTTATATGGCACCGAATCGCCGCTGCCAACGCGTTATATCGATGACATTGCCCAGCGTCGCGATGGCCACGAGGCGATGCAGGATTTCCTCGACATCTTCAATCACCGTCTGACCACGCAGTTCTACCGCATCTGGCGCAAGTATTCCTATCCGGCCACCTTCGCAGAAGGTGGCCGCGATAATACCTCGCAGTATCTGCTGGGGCTGGCCGGACTGGGCATTAATGGGTGCGCCGAAAATGTGGCAACGCCGGTGTCGCGGTTTCTGGCGCTGCTACCGGTGATGCTGCTGCCGGGGCGTACCGGCGAGGGCGTGAGTTCGCTAGTGAGTCTGCTGGCACCGGATACGCGAGCGGAGGTCATGCACTGGGAGCCGCGACGCATTGAGCAGCGTAACGTACTGGCGATGAGCGTACGTCAGCCGGTGAGCATGAAAAATCGGCCGGTGATGGGCACGCACGCCACCGACGTTAACGGTCAGGTACTGATACGGTTGTTCACGCGCAATCCCGACGAAGTGAGCGGCTGGCTGCCAGGCGGACAACTGCACGGCGATTTTATGGCGATGCTGCACGTTTATCTCGGGGCGAAGCTAGATGCGCGGCTAGAGCTGTGCGTGGAGCGCCAGCTGCTGCCGGATGCGCAGCTAAGCTGCAAAAGTGCCAGCGCTGTGCAGCTGGGGCGCACCGCCGTGCTGCCGCAGTTAGCGGAGCAGAGTGTAAAAATAAAAGACGTCATTACTATTCAGCTCGGCCGCTATGAGCGAGTCCGGTTAAACACATCAAGGATTGAGACCGATGAAGAAGGCGATTACCGCTGGTAAAACCCTGCTCCCCATAATATTCGCGCTGGCCGTCAGCGGCTGCGGGCTGACGCAGAAAGTGACGGACGGCACTGTTTCGATGACCAAAGCCATTTTCTATAAGCAGATTAAAACGCTGCATCTCGACTTTGTCGCACGCGAAGGTGTTAACCGCAACGCGCAGGGCGCGGCACTGACCACCGTGGTGCGCGTCTGGCAAATTAAAGACCGTAAGGCGTTTGATACCTCCGATTATCCGTCTCTGCTCGCTGCCGACAGCCAGGCGCTTAAGGCCGATTTAGTGGCGGAGAAATCGGTGAGCGTGCGTCCCGGCGAGTCAGTGAGTATCGATGTGCCGATGGAAGAGAGCGCCCAGTTTGTGGCGATTGCGGGCATGTTCCTGTCGCCGGACCAGCAGAATGAAAAATGGCGACTGGTGATGACGCGCGACGACCTCGATCCCGACAAGGCGCGCATTATTGAGCTGGGCGACGGAACGTTGACCTTGCTGGCCGTGAAGAAGGAGTAATCATGACGCCTTCACTCTATGACATTCTATATGGCAACTTTGAAGGTGACCTCGAACTCGACGCCGTCAGTGAAGAGAATCAGGTCATTTTATCTGTGCTGGACAATATGCAGCGCATTCTCAACAGCCGTGCCGGGGCATTGGCACATTTGCCGGATTACGGCCTGCCCGATATGACGCGTATCCTGCAGGGCATGCCCGGCACCGCACACCAGTTGATGCACACACTTTCCGGCGTGCTGCTGAAATATGAGCCACGCCTGAAGCGCATTGATGTGGTGTTACTGGAACAGAGCATGCCCGGCGAGCTGCGGTATGCCATTGATGCCGAACTCAAAGAGGGCGGATTGGTGCGCTTCGGCACCGAATTTATGCCGGAAGGGCGCGTGATGATCCGCCACATGAAACAACAGCAATACCTTGATGCCAGGGCATCTGTTTAACTTTTTAGCCTGATTAGGGCTTTTTGGAACACAGCAATGACTTCATCTCAACCTCGCTATGTCAAAACCGGTGGCGATCCGCGTGGGTTTGCGGAATATGCTGCGCTGCGTCAGGAAATGCAGAAACTCACGCATCCGGCGCGTCCGGATGTGGATTGGCCGCATGTCTCTGCGCTCAGTCTGACGCTGTTCGAACAAAACGGCGTCGAATTGCAAAGTGCAGTTTGGTATACACTTTCTCGCTCTCACGTGGCAGGAACGGCAGGGATGGCCGAAGGCCTAGCGGTGCTGGTAGCATTGGTCACCCGTGAATGGTCGACGCTATGGCCGCTGCCGACGCATTCACGTATGGAACTGTTGTCTGGACTGAGCCGTCGGTTGCAGCAGTTCCTGCGCACGCAAACGATAACCGAATCTGACTTAACGGCGCTCAGCCAGGCGGCGCGTTTGCTTAGCGAAGCTGGCGATCACCTGCAGCGTCTTAAACTGCGTCAGCTTAGCCAGATTGATCCGCTACTGGACCGCATTCGCAATGCGGTGGTGATGCTGGAGCGCTGCGATATCTCAACGTCTGATGCCGCTTCAGCGCTGCCTGAAGTGGTTTCGATTGAGAAGCCCGTGCTGGCGTTGGCGGATGCAGAAGCCAGCGGTTGGGTGTATGTGCCGGCTCACGATACGCCCGCACCGGATGTGAGGCACCTGCGCCGTCGCGCGTTTATCAGTGGTGTGGGCGCTACGCTACTAAGCGTGTCGCTTATCACCGCCGCTTGCTATTTCGTTAAGCAAAATACTGAGCAGGAATCACCGTTGCAGCAGGCATTGCTGACTTCTATATCTCCAATCCCTGCGCCGCTTACACCGGAAATGGTTGCCAAACTACAGGCTAATCCACCTGAATGGCTGAACGACGGTGCATGGCTGGAGCAAACGCAGCAGCAACTGAGCTGGCTGCTGGGCGTATCGCCAGCCTGGAGTTTGCAGCACGGTAATGCACTGGTGGTGCAGGCCAATCTGTTGTTGCCTGATTCGGATGCGGTTAAAACGATGAGTGCACGCTGGAACAAGCAAATTAAGGCGGCAGCGCTGCCTGCTGAGAAGATGCAGGGATGGCAACAGGGCATGGAGCAGCTCAACATGTTGTCACAGCGCCTGAACGGACTGGACGAGAAGCGCGGTAAGTATCTGACGGTGAGCGAACTGAAAACAGCGGTCTATGATATGACGCAGGCGTTCAACGGAACGGTGCCACTGGAAGAAGAACTGCGCGTGTTGCAGCAATCAGATGGTGACGTTCCACCCCATCAATTAGCACAAGCGGAAATGCACCTGAAGCAGCTTATCGCCAGTTATCAAGAGTTGGCCGCATCTTTAAGAGAGTAAAATTGAGCAAAATCCGCGGGCTAATTTGCTTTTGCAAGCTGTCGATTTAGACGGGGGTTCGAATCCCCCCCTCTGCAGATTAGGCAAAAAAAAGCCTGAACTTTCGTTCAGGCTCTTCTTTAGAATGTGGCGGTG
>NZ_DALYOQ010000058.1:0-25230 GCF_031974595.1 Pantoea sp. CTOTU46764
CGCTGCTGGCTTCCGTGCTGGTGGCGATGACCGGCGCGATTGGCGGCGGGCGCGTCAATCCGGTGCGTCTGACGCTGGCGGGCGTGGCGCTGGGCGCGGTGCTGGATGGATTAACTTCTGGCCTGTCGCTGCTTAATCCCGATATCTACGATCATCTGCGCTTCTGGCACAGCGGCTCGCTGGATATTCGCAACTTCTCCACGTTACCTACGCTTTTCCCGGCGGTGCTGATCGGCAGCGTGGTGGCCATTGCGCTGTCGCAGGCGCTGAACAGTTTGAGTATGGGCGGCGACATGGCGACCGCGCTCGGTACGCGGGTGGCGCGCACCCAACTGCTTGGCCTGCTGGCGATTGCGCTGCTGTGCGGCGCAGCCACGGCGGCGGTAGGCCCAATTGCGTTTGTTGGTTTGATGACACCGCACTTTGCTCGCTGGCTGGTGGGCAACGATCACCGCTGGATGCTGCCCGCTACCGCGCTGATCACGCCGATTCTGCTGCTCGCCGCCGATATCCTTGGCCGCCTGCTGGTGGCGGGCGAGCTGCGGGTTTCCATCGTTACGGCGATGCTCGGTGCGCCGATGCTGATTGTACTGGTGCGCCGTAAATTGGGCCGGGGTGCACTATGACGCGTCGTGTCTGGCTTCATACGCTTTGGCTGCTGTGCGCCTGCGGTCTGCTGGCCTGGCTGGCGATGACGCGCGGCGCATTGCAGATCAGCGGAGAACAAATCGGACAAATTCTGCTGGGGCAGGGCGCCAGCAACGTCAAGCTGATCGTGCTGGAGTGGCGTTTGCCGCGCGTGCTGATGGCGCTGTTGATTGGTGCCGCGTTAGGCATCAGCGGCGCGATTTTCCAGTCGCTGCTGCGTAATCCGCTCGGCAGTCCGGACATTCTCGGTTTCAACACCGGCGCATACAGCGGCGTGCTGGTGGCGCTGGTACTGTTCAATCAAAGCGTCACGGCGATGACCGGCGCAGCGTTAATTGGCGGCATTGCCACGGCGGCGCTGGTCTATCTGTTTGCCTGGCGCAACGGCGTGGAAACCTTCCGCCTGATTATCGTCGGCATCAGCGTGCGAGCGCTGCTGATGGCGTTGAATTCATGGCTGATTATCAGCGCCTCGCTGGAGTCGGCGTTGAGTGCGGGCTTGTGGAGCGCCGGATCGCTTAACGGCATTACCTGGGCGAAAACGCCGCCGGTGATTGCGGTGCTGCTGTTGGCGTTACTGCTGATGGCGCTGCTGGCGCGGCGGATGCGGTTGCTGGAGATGGGCGATGATACCGCCTGCGCGCTCGGCGTACCGGTGGAGCGCAGCCGCCTGTGGCTGATGCTGATTGGCGTGGTGCTGACGGCGGCGTCCACTGCGCTGGTCGGGCCGATTTCGTTTGTCGCGCTGCTGGCACCGCAGATTGCCCGTCGTCTCGGCGGCGGCGTCAAAGGTGCCTTGCCGCTGGCGGCGATGTGCGGCGCGCTGCTGCTGATTGCCGCAGACTTCGCCGCCCAGCATCTGTTCCTGCCTTATCAATTACCGGTTGGCGTGATTACCGTCATCCTCGGTGGACTTTATCTGATTGCTTTACTGGTGCGGGAGGCGCGACGCCAATGACCGAGATCCCTTCACGTCTGCGCGGTGATAGCCTGACGCTGGGCTACGACAAAAAGGTGGTGGCAGAGAATCTTTCGGTGGCGATTCCGCAAGGTGAGCTGACGGTGATTATCGGCCCCAACGCCTGCGGAAAATCGACGCTGCTGCGTACGCTGAGTCGTCTGCATACACCGCTGAAAGGTGAGGTGTTGCTGGATGGCGCGGCCATTGCCAGCTATCCCACCAAAGAGGTGGCGCGGCGTCTGGGCCTGCTGCCGCAAAGTTCGAATGCGCCAGCGGGCATCAGCGTCACCGAGCTGGTGGCGCGCGGACGCTATCCGCATCAGGCGCTGTTTGGGCGCTGGCGTGCGGAAGATGAAGCGGCGGTGCAGAACGCGATGCGCGCCACCGGCGTGGCCGATTTGGCGCAGCAGTCGGTGGATACGTTATCGGGCGGTCAGCGCCAGCGCGTGTGGATTGCCATGGTTTTGGCGCAGGAAACGCCGCTGCTGCTGCTGGATGAACCGACGACCTGGCTGGATATCACCCATCAAATTGAGCTGCTGGAGTTGATGCAGGATCTTAATCAGCAGCATGGTCGTACGCTGGTGGTGGTGCTGCACGATCTTAATCATGCCTGCCGCTATGCCACGCATTTGATCGCCATGCGTTATGGCAAGATCGTCGCCGAAGGGAAGCCGTCGGAGATCGTGACGCCGGCGTTGATCGAGCAGGTGTACGGTTTGCGCTGCGTGATTGTGGAAGATCCAGTGGCGCATACGCCGATGATTGTGCCGCTGGGGCGCGGGAGTAGTTAAAGACAGTGCGCGCTGGCCCTCATCCCAACCTTCTCCCGCAAGCGGGAGAAGGAGCAGATTAGTTCCCTCTCCCGCTTGCGGGAGAGGGCTAGGGTGAGGGAAAGATCGCTATTGCAACAACCGCTGCAACAACGGCCCAATCTGCTCAAACATCTGCGGTGAAATGATCTCCACGTGGGCGCAATCCATCGGCCACACTTCCAGTTCACCGACATACGGCGCCCAGGCGCGGCGCGCATCTTGTCCAGGCTGCTGCGTCTGCTCGGCGAGGAACAGCGTGGCGCGACCGTTGAAACGGGCGCTGCGTGCCATTGCCAGCAGGCGCACCGAACTGGCGTAGTTGGCTTCGATGGTATCGAACATCCCACGCATCTCTTCACCGGCCTGATGGCGTTGCGCGGCGATAAACTGCTCGCGCTCGCGATTCACCTCTTCCAGCACCGCCGGATCCAGCACGTTCTCGCCGCGTTTCTCATCCCAGTTTTGCGTTTCCGGCGGCCAGGTATCCAGCAGGCCGAGGAACGCCACTTCTTCACCTGCCGCTTCCAGCCGTGCGGCGATGCCTTGCGCTAAAGTGCCACCCAGCGAATAGCCGAGGAAATAGTAAGGTCCGTGCGGCTGCACCTCGCGCAAGGTTTGCAGATGGGCGTCGCACACCTCATCCAGCTGCGCACTTTGGTTCAGCGGACTGTTGATATCCGGCGACTGAATGCCGACCAGCGACCAACGCTTTTCGAGATACCGCTGCAGGATGCTGAACTGCCAGGCAAAACCCGACGCCGGATGGAAGCAGAACAGCGTCGGTCCGTTGCTCTGACGCAGCGGCAGCACCGCTTCGAAACCGGCTTGCTGATGTGATTGCGTATCACTGAGCAGCGTTGCTAGCTTCTCCACCGTCGAGGCCACCATGATTTGCCCGACCGAGACCGGCTGTTGCAGTTCACGGCGCAGCTGCGCTGCTAAGCGCATCGCCAGCAGCGAATGGCCACCGAGGGCGAAAAAGTCATCCTGCGCGCTGATTTGCTCGCGTGCCAGCAACTGACAGAAAGCATTGGCTAAGGTGGTTTCCAGCCCGGCGTGCGGGGCGCGACCTGCGCTGACGCCAGCGGATTGCGGCAACGGCAGCGCTTTGCGATCGAGTTTGCCGTTGCTGCTGAGCGGGAAGGCATCGAGCTGCACAATCGCCACCGGCACCATATGCGCAGGCAGGCGTTGCGCCAGCGCCTGACGCAGCGCGTCGCTATCAACCGGCTGCTCTGCAATCACGTAACCGACCAGCTGACGCGCATCACCTTGCGCCGCCGAAGCGCCAAGCACCACCGCGTGTGTGACCGCCTGTTCAATGCCGGGCTGCGCGCTTAGCACATGATCGATTTCATTCAGTTCGATGCGCTGGCCGCGAATCTTCAACTGATCGTCGCTGCGGCCAAGATATTCCACCGCGCCGTTATCCAGCCAGCGCGCCACGTCGCCAGTAAGATACATGCGCTCACCGGGCATGAAAGGATCGGCGATAAAGCGGCTGGCGGTGAGATCGGGACGGCCAAGATAGCCATGCGCCAGCTGCACACCGGTTAAGTAGAGATCGCCTGCCACGCCCGGCGGCACCGGCTGCATGCGGGCATCGAGGATGCGCAGGCCGGTATTCCACACCGGAAAACCAATCGGCACGCTGGCGCCTTCGACCGCGGCCAATGCATCCCCAAATGCCGGATACCAGCTGACATCCACCGCCGCTTCGGTGGGGCCATACAGATTATGCAGCGGCACGCGCGTCAGTTTTTCCCATTCGCGCGATAAATCCGTCGGCAGCGCTTCACCGCTGCAGAACACGTTGCGCAGACTGGCGCAGCTGGCAATCGCCGGTTGATCATCCAGCGCCGCGACAAAGGCCGCCAGCATCGAGGGGACGAAATGCGTGGTGGTGACTTGGTAGCGGCCAAACAGCTGCTGCAGCGCTTCCGGGTCGCGATGGGCTTCTGGCGGTGCCATCACCAACTGCGCACCGACCAGCAGCGGCCAGAAGAATTCCCACACTGAGACGTCGAAGCTGCTCGGGGTTTTCTGTAGCACCACATCATCGGCTTGCAGCGGATAGCGATCCTGCATCCACAACAGGCGATTGACGATGGCTTCATGTCCCACCAGCACGCCTTTAGGGCGACCGGTCGAACCTGAAGTGTAAATCATGTAGGCGCCATCCTGCGGCGTCGGTGCGCTGGCCGGCTGCGGCGCATGCGGGTTGTTATACAGCACATCAAAATGCAGCTGATTGACCGATGCGATAGCGCTGAAGCGCGCGCGAAGCGCCGCGCAGGTGATCAGCGTTTTCGGCGCGGCGTCTTCCAGCATCAGCTGCAAACGGTCATCCGGGTATCCGGTATCGAGCGGCAAATAGGCGGCCCCGAGCGAAACAATCGCCTGCAGCGCCAGCGAGAGCTGCACCGAACGCGGCAGCGCCACGGCGACAATATCGCCACGCTGCACGCCGGCGGCGCTGAGATCGGCGGCCAGCGCAAACACCTGCTGCTGCATTTCGCGATAGCTAAGCTGATGTTGCGCATCGGCCAGCGCCGGTGCATCGGGCGTACGCGCCGCCTGTTGCGCTAACAGTGACGCCAGCGTTTCTGCCGGCAGCGGATAGGCAGTTTGGTTGATCGCGGCAATCTGCGCATGTTCTTCGGCGGTGAGCAGGTCGAGTTCGCCGCACGGCCGCTGCGGCTGTTGCGCCAGCTGATTGAGCAGCAGAGCAAAGCGGCTGGCGTGACGCTGCAAAGTTTGTTCGCTGTAACGTTCGGCATTCGCCAATAGCTCCAGCGTCAGTTCACCGTGCTCGCTGATATAGATGGCAATCTCCAGATCGCGCACCGGCCCGGACGCCAGTTGATGGGTGATGCCTTCCACGCCAGCGAAATCGAGCTGGTAATCAAACATCTTCAGGTTGATCACCGGACCGTACAGCGGATCGCTATCGCCGAGGCGGCCGAGATCGCGCTGCACCTGTTCGGCGTCATAGCGTTGATGACGACGCATCTTTTTCACTTCGCCCGCCAGCTGCGCGGCGAGCGCGCCGATCGGCTGCGTCGGATCGTAATGGATTGCCATCGGCAATACGTTGATCACCGGACCGGTGGCGCACAAGGCGGCCGAGCCGATACGGCGCATAAAGATGAAACCGGCGGCAAAGTCGTTTTGCCCGCTGAGACGCGCCAGCCACAGCGCCACTAGCGCAAAGGCGAGATCGGCCGCGCTGGCGTGCGGATGCTGCTGCACCAGCGTCTGGAAGGTGCTGCGATCCAGCGTAACGCTGTGGCGCAGCAGATCGGTGCTGGCATGTTGTCCGGCGAGCGGCAGCGGCGAGAGCGAAGCCGGTGAAGGCAGCGCCGCGCCTTTTTCGCGCCAGAATTGGCTGTCACGTACAAAGGAGGAGGATTCGCGATAGCGCTGATACTCGTCCACCACTTCGCTAAACGGAATAAACGGCGTCGGTTCAGCATCTTGCTGGCGTACGGCTGCGGTATAGAGATTGGCGATGCGGCGCGTCAGCGCGGTAAAGCTGAAGCCATCCACTACCAAATGGTGATAGCGCTGATACCAGAACCAATGCTGATCGTCGAGACGGAACAGGCGGTGATGCCACAGTTTTGCGTCGCTTAATACGCGCAGATCGCCATTCATGTCGTCACGCATCAGCGCACGCGCTGTGGCGGGCGCATCGGCCTCAGCACGCAAATCGACAATCTGCGGCAGGCTAAAGGAGTGTGGCTGCGGCCACTGCAACGCTTCGCCTTCCACTTCGCCAAATGCCATGTTCAGCGTGTCGGCTTCCTGCATGCCCGCGACGATCGACTGGGCCAACAGGGCGCTATCAATCTCACCGCGCAGTTCGACAAAGTGCGCCACCGCGTAAGCGTTGTGGTGCGGTGACAGCTGATCGGCAATCCAGATGCCAGGCTGTGCCGCGACTAACGGCAAGGTTTTTTGGTCGGTTTGCGTATTCATCAGAGATTCGGACATGGATGCTCCGGTTTGCTCCACAGCGCTTGCAAGCCATTCAGCAGGCCGCCGCGCCAACAGAGCGCGTCATGGCCGCCTTCCACCGGCTGGTAATTTACCTGATAGCCGGCAGCGCTAAGCTGCTGTTGGAGTTGTTGATTAGCTTGCAGAATCAAGCCTTCGCGTTTGCCCGCTTCGAGCCAAAAACGCAGCGGTTGGCGCGGCGCGAGACCGCTATCCAGCGCCTGCAGCAGCCAGCCGTGTGGATTGCCGCGTTCCGGCCACCAGAAGGATCCGGACAAGCTGAGCGCGTTGCCGAAAGTTTCCGGCCAGTGCAGCGCGGCAAACACCGACGCCAGGCCACCAAAGCTTTGTCCGGCGACGATGGTGCTGTCCGCCTGCTGGCGATAGGGCGTTGATTGTGCGATTTGCGGTAACAGTTCTTGCTGAATGGCTTGCCAAAACTGCGCGTTGCACGGCAGCTCGCGGCTGCGGTGTTCGCTGTCGATGATGCCGATAAACAGATATACCGCTGGCGGCAAAGAACCGGCATCGGTGAGCTGCTGCAGCGGTCCAGCAATCGGCATGCTGTGCGCCCAAAATTGCCCGTCGAGCATGATGGCCAGCGGACGCTGTGCAGGATTGGCCTCGCCGGTGGTGTAAATCCAGACCTTGCGGCTGTTGCCTAAGAGCGCGCTATCCCATTGCTGCTGTTGCAGTTCAATGGCTGGCGCTGTGCCGTGATCCACCGCTTGCCACAGCTGTTGATTGGGCGCGTGCGGCAGATGCAGCGGCGATACGCCCATACCGCGACCACCGGACCAGCCACGTAAGTGATTCAAAGGATCGGCCTGCGCCGTCGGGAATTTATTGCGCCACCAGTTGCGCAGTGTAGACATCTCGGCAACGCCGGTGAAGTCGGTGGCCTGATCATCGGGCATCAAACAGTAACTGCCGCGCCAGTTGGCGGGCAGCGAGGTCTGCCAATACCAAACATTGGTGCCCGCTACGCGCATTAACGACTGCGGCGGGCGGCGCTGGTGGTGATCGGTCACGCCGGTAATGTTGATCCACACGCGCTGGGTCGACGATTGCGTTTCATCGCCTTGCGGGTCACGCCAGAAGAAGGTGACCTGACATTGGCCATCGTCTGCTAACTCAATGCGGGGAATGCCTTGGGATTGTTGCGCCTGCCACCAGGCTTCACTGCCGGTTACATCATTTCGCCAGGTCATAGGGCTGCCAGTCGGTGTTTACGCGGAGATTTACATAAGCTTGATGAATAATACTATTGATAATAATTTGCATTTGCAATAGGGTGACTGCGCTCAAAAATGAGCACGCCTGTTCCGCCTGATGCTTACCGTTCGGTAAGGTTGCGCTACGGATGGTTTGAAGGGGCTGGAACTGGGCGCGATATGGACAGGGATCTTCTCACCGGCTCGCCAGTTAAGCATCCAACGGCTTTTCGCTGGCCATCCAGGAACGTATAAAATGAAAAATTACTCACGCTTATCATTAGCCATTCTGATTGAACTGGGGCTCTGCGCCTCACTGCTATCCAGCAGCGCCTGGGCAGCAGAGACTTCTTCCAGCAAAACCTCAGCCAGCACCACTGACGCACCATCAATGGACGGCGGCACCTTGATGGTCACCGCGCAGCAGCAGAACCTGCAAGCGCCGGGCGTTTCAACCATTACCGCCGACGAAATCAAAAAGCATCCGCCAGCACGCGATGTGTCCGAAATTATCCGAACCATGCCAGGCGTTAACCTGACCGGTAACTCCACCAGCGGCCAGCGCGGTAACAATCGCCAGATCGATATTCGCGGCATGGGCCCGGAAAACACCCTGATCATGGTGGATGGCATGCCGATCACCAGCCGCAATTCGGTGCGCCTTGGCTGGCGTGGTGAACGTGATACGCGTGGCGATACCAACTGGGTGCCGCCGGAGATGATCGATCACATCGACGTGATTCGCGGACCGGCAGCGGTGCGTTACGGCAACGGTGCAGCGGGCGGCGTGGTGAATATCATCACCAAAAAACAGACCGATCAGCAGTGGCACGGTTCCTGGAACACCTATTTCAACGTGCCGGAACATAAAGCGGAAGGCGCGACCAAGCGCACCAACTTCAGTCTCGAAGGGCCGCTGGGCGATGATTTCAACTTCCGTTTGTACGGCGGTTTAGCCAAAACCCAGGCCGATGCCTATGACATCAACGAAGGGCATGCGGCGGCGCGCACCGGCACCTATGCGGGCAGCTATCCGGCGGGTCGTGAAGGCTCGGTTAACAAAGATATCAATGCCTTGCTGAGCTGGGCCTTTGCGCCGATGCAGACGCTGGAGCTGCAGGGCGGTTTCAGCCGTCAGGGCAATCTGTATGCGGGTGACACGCAGAACACCAACACCAGCGCGCTGGTGAAAAGCCTGTACGGTGACGAAACTAACCGCCTGTACCGCCAGAACATCTCATTGAAATGGACCGGCGCATGGGATAACGGCGTCAGCACCAACACCTACGCGCGCTACGAGAAAACCCGTAACTCGCGCCTCAATGAAGGTTTGGCGGGCGGCACCGAAGGCATCTTCTCCAACAGCGATTTCAACACCATCCAACTGGATGATGTGCTGCTGCATAGCGAAGTTAGCATTCCATTTGAACTGCTGTTTAACCAAACCGCGACGCTGGGTACCGAATGGAACCAGCAGCGCATGAAAGACGGTTCTTCCAACACGCAGGCGGCGAACTACGGTTCGGTGCCGGGCATCGATAACACCGGCCGCAGCCCCTATTCCCAGGCAGAGATTTTCTCGCTGTTTGCGGAAGACAACATGGAGCTGACCGACAGCACCATGCTGACGCCAAGCCTGCGTTTCGATCACCACTCGATTGTTGGCAATAACTGGAGCCCGTCGCTCAACCTGTCGCAAGGTTTGGGCGATGACTTCACGCTGAAGATGGGGATTGGACGCGCTTACAAAGCGCCGAGCCTGTATCAAACCAATCCAAACTACTTGTTGTACAGCAATGGCCAGGGTTGTGCGGCCAGCACCGGCGCTTGTTACCTGCAAGGTAACAGCGACCTGAAAGCAGAAAACAGCATCAACAAAGAGATTGGTCTGGAGTGGAAACACGAAGGTTATCAGGCCGGTTTGACCTGGTTCCGCAACGATTATCGTAACAAGATCGAAGCCGGTTACTCGCCAGTCAGCAAAGCGTCCAATGGCACCACCGATATTTATAAGTGGGAAAACGTACCGAAAGCGGTGGTGGAAGGGCTGGAAGGTACCGTCAACGTGCCGTTCTCCGACAGCGTGACGTGGAACAACAACTTCACTTATATGCTGCAGAGTAAGAACAAAGAGACCGGCGATCGTTTATCGGTGATTCCGGAGTACACGCTGAACTCGACGCTGAGCTGGCAGGCGACGCAGGATCTGTCGCTGCAAACCACGCTGACCTGGTACGGCACGCAGACGCCGAAGAAGTATGATTACAAAGGGAATCTTTCTACCGGCAGCGCAACGGATAAAGTGAGTCCTTACTCAATTATTGGCATGAGCGGTACGTACGATATCAACAAGTACGCCAGCGTCACGGTGGGCATTGATAATCTGTTCGATAAACGCCACTATCGCGAAGGTAATGCGCAAACCACCGGTAACGCCAACACCAACTCTTATCTGTATGGTGCCGGCGCCAATACCTACAACGAATCCGGTCGTACTTACTTTATGAGCCTGAATACCCACTTCTAACGGCGTTTAGCCAATCAGTTGATGCGGTAAATAGCAGCGGGCAATCAGCCCGCTGCGATCTTCACGATTGACCAATTCCAGTCTGCCGCGATGCATCTGCACGATGCGCAGCACGATATTCAAACCCAAACCGCTGCCGCCGTAACGCTGATCGCGACGACGAAATGCTTGCGTGAGCTCTTCCGCTGCGGCGGCTTCAATGCCCGGACCTTGATCCCACACTTCGATAATCACCTGCTGCTGATCCTGCTGCATCTTCACCGCGACTTCGCTGCCTTCCGGGCTGTAACGCGAGGCGTTTTCCAGCAGATTGCGCAGCATCAGGCGCAGCAGCACCGCTTCGCCTTGCTGCGGCACATCGTTATTCTGCGGCCAGTGCAGGATTTGCTGACGCTGTTGATACATTTCGGCCATTTCTGGTTTCAGCGGTTGCATGATGTCTTGTTGCCACTGCAACTGCTGATAATGACCGCCCGCCAGCGCTTGTCCGGCGCGCGATAACATTAAAAGCTGTTCCACGGTGTGCATCAGCTGATCGATGCGTTCAATGAGCATCTCGCTCTGCGGCACGTTCTGCTGGTGGAGCAGCTCGAGGTGCAGGCGCAACCCGGCCAGCGGCGTACGCAACTCATGCGCGGCGTCGGCGGTGAACAGGCGTTCCTGCTGCAAGGTGTGATCGAGGCGTGAAAACAGTTGGTTGATCGAGGTGGTTACCGCCACGATCTCATCCATTTCGGAGTAGATCGGTAACGGCGTCAGGTTATCCGCTGAACGATGCGCAAGGCTGTCCTGCAGCGATTTCAGCGGACGAATAATCCAGTTAATCGCCCAAAATGACAGCAGCAAGGTGAGGGCGACCATCACTAATGAAGGCAGCAGCAACGAGGCAATCGCCTCACGGATCTCGTTTTCCACGCGATCGTTCCGCGCCTGCGCCGAGAGCGTTTCGTTGACCAAAAAACTGATCTGCTCGCGGCTTTCATGCCACAGCCAGATGGCGCTCATCACCTGACAGGTGAGGAGAATCAGCGCCAGCATGATCAGTAATCGCTGACGCATGCTGTTCATTCGCGGATTTCCAGACGGTAACCGACGCCGCGCACGGTTTTGATGCGATCTTTCCCGAGCTTGCGACGTAAATTGTGGATGTGAACTTCGAGGGTATTGGAGCCGGGATCGTCATTCCAGCTGTAGAGATCCTGCTGCAGCGTTTCGCGATGCACGTTTTGCCCCACGCGCATCAGTAAGCGGGTGAGCAACGCGAACTCTTTTGGCGTGATCTCCAGCGGGATCGCTTCCAGCAAAACCTGCTGTGAACTGAGATTGAGCGTCAAATCGCCCTGTTGCAGCAGGTTATCGCTGTGGCCCTGATAACGGCGAATCAGCGCTCGCACGCGTGCCTGTAACTCAACCAGCGCAAACGGCTTCACCAGATAATCATCAGCGCCGGCATCCAGACCATCAACGCGATCCTCCAGCGCATCGCGCGCTGTAAGGATCAATACCGGCACCGCAATGCCGTCGCGTCGCCACTGACGCAGCAGTGAAGCACCATCGCGATCCGGCAAGCCGAGATCGAGCACGATCAGGCTATATTGCCCGCTACGCAGCAGCGCATTGCTCTCTGCAGCCGTGCTCGCGCAGTCGATGGCGTAGCCCTGCGAGGTTAGTGCCTGCGCAAGGCCCGATTGCAATAGTGCATCATCTTCAACAATTAGCAGTTTCATCAGTTGTTCTTGTTGATATCCGTATAGAGGCGGCTCTCAAAACGTACCAGCGGGATGCGGCGCGTTTTCTGATCTTCCGGCGGCACAGCATAGCCGGACAGGAACTGGACAAAGGCGACGCGCGCGCCGCTGGAGGTGGTGATGAATCCTGCCAGATTATAGACGCCCTGCAGCGAACCGGTTTTCGCCGATACTTTGCCATCCAGTCCTGCTTCGTGCAGACCGCCGCGATATTGCAGCGTGCCGTCGTAACCGGCCAGCGGCAGCATCGAAATGTAATTCAGCGTCGAATCATTTTTCGCAATGTATTGCAGCACTTGCATCATGGTATCTGGCGCGATCAGGTCATGGCGCGACAGCCCGGAACCATCAACCTGAATGCTGTTACCGAGATCGACACCGGCTTTTTCGCGCAGAATGCGACGTACCGCATCCGAACCCGCGCGGAAGGTGCCCGGCACGTTGAAGTAGTGATGGCCGATGGTGCGGAACACGGTATCGGCGATCATGTTGTCTGACTTCTTCAGCATGGTGTGCAGCAGCGTGTGCAGCGGTGCAGATTGCGTCGAAGCCAACACGGTGCCCGGCGATGTCACTTGTGCCTGGCGAACCAGATGACCACTGTAATCAATATCGGCGGCGCGCAGCTCGGCTTTAAGAATCTCACCGGCCCACGCAGCCCCGTCCTGCACGGCAAAGGCCAGCGGCAGCGGCTCTGAACGTTGGCGCATGCAGCCGGTTAAGGTGTAGCGATTGAGCTCGCCTGGCACCACATCCAGCTCGCAATATTGTCCGTCACCGCTGTTGCGGCCAATGGTGCGCACCTGACTAAACATGTGCGCCGGATAATAGGAAGCGATACGCACAAAGGCGTTTTCGCCCGGCGTGTTGGCGCTATACAGCGAAACCGAGAAACAGTTTTTATCGACGATTGCTGCGCCCGGCGGCGCACTGAAGCACTGCGTCAGATCGTTCCACGGCCAGCCTGGCGCCATATCGTGGCTGGCGAACACCGAGGTGTCGATCACCAGATTGCCCTTAATATGGGTGATACCCTGCTTTTTCAGCGCTGTGACCATGTTGCGCAGATCCTGGCGGCTCAGCGTAGGATCGCCGCCAAATCGTGCCACTAAATCGCCATTCAGGGTGCCGTCATTGACCGCTCCTTTGGTCTCCATGGTGGTCTGGAAACGGAAATCGGGCCCGAGTTCTAACAAAGCCGCCAGCGCTGTCACCACTTTCATGGTGCTGGCCGGTAACGCCATCTGTTTGCCGTGATAATCGATTATCGGGGTGGATGCGCCCACTTTTTGTACCATCAGCGCCAGGTTTGCGCCGTCTGGCAAATACTGCATGTATTCATCAACGGGAGCTGCTTGTGCCTGCAGCATAAACGCACAGGTTAATCCGGTAACAAGTCGTGAAAATCGCATAATCTCGCGGTAACTGACGGGTGAGGGCGTCAATACTACGTCCCCGGACGGTGCAAAGTAAACGATGACCCACAGGGAACTCTGGGGTAAAATACGTATCAAAATGCAAAACCGAACCTGACCCGGAAAGCTTTCCCGGTCAGGCTTCTTTTGCTTGTGAAAAGAGGTAACGCGCCGCAGAAGCTGTTTTCTGCTGTCACCGGTCAGGATGACGCCGTTAACCAGGATAGATGACGAGGAGCCAAAATGAATCAGATTCCGATGACGTTGAAAGGCGCTGAGAAGCTACGCGAAGAGCTGAACGAACTGAAATCCGTGAAGCGTCCGCGCATTATCGCCTCCATCGCCACAGCCCGTGAGCACGGCGATTTGAAAGAGAATGCCGAATATCATGCGGCTCGCGAAGAACAGGGTTTCTGCGAGGGTCGTATTCAGGAGATCGAAGCCAAGCTTTCCAATGCGCAAGTCATTGATGTAACTGCCATGCCAAAAACCGGTCGCGTGATTTTTGGCGCTACCGTGACCATCCTCAATGTGGATACGGATGAAGAGTTCACCTATCGCATCGTGGGTGACGATGAAGCTGACTTCAAACAGAACCTGATTTCAGTGAATTCGCCGATGGCGCGTGGATTGGTTGGAAAATCAGCAGACGATGTCGCGATTGTGAAAACCCCGGGCGGGGATGTGGAATATGAAGTCCTGAAGGTGGAATACCTTTAAGATATTGCTACGCTTTGCAATATGTCGCTGCATTTTGTAAAGAAAGGAAAAAGGCCGCATTGCGGCCTTTTATCACATGCAGGAGCGTGGCACTTTCTTTGCCCGTCGCCGCCTTTAAAGGCATGATTAACGCGGAAGAGTAATTTTACGCTCTTTGGCAGGGCGATACAGCACCAGCGTGTTGCCGATTACCTGTACGTTGCCTGCTTTAGTCTCACGCACGATAGCGTCCACGATCAGCTGCTTAGTTTCACGATCTTCCGAGGCAATTTTTACCTTGATCAATTCGTGATGCTCGAGCGCCAGTTCGATTTCGGCGAGCACGCCTTCGGTCAGGCCATTACCGCCCAGCATGACAACCGGCTTAAGCGGATGGGCAAGGCCTTTCAGGTGCTGTTTTTGTTTGGTACTCAGATTCATCGTATTTTTTGCTTACTCAGGGATTGAAAACGGTTCATTCTACCGCCATCTCGGGTATATCGCCAAATCAACGCGACCATTGCGTGCTGATTTATCGCTACGATGACGATTTAATTGGAAAAATTATGACGGGTAAAAAGCGTTCGGCCAGTTCCAGTCGCTGGCTACAGGAACACTTTAGCGATAAATATGTGCTGCAGGCACAGAAAAAAGGGTTACGTTCGCGTGCCTGGTTTAAACTTGAAGAAATTCAGCAGGGTGACAAGATTTTCAAACCCGGGATGACAGTTGTTGATCTCGGTGCGGCACCCGGCGGTTGGTCGCAATATGTGGTTCAGCTTATCGGATCAAGTGGTCGTATCATCGCCTGCGATCTGTTACCAATGGATCCGATTGTCGGCGTTGATTTTTTGCAGGGCGATTTTCGAGATGAGGCGGTACTTAACGCCTTACTGGAGCGCGTAGGCGACCAAAAGGTGCAGGTGGTGATGTCTGATATGGCACCCAACATGAGCGGTACACCTGCGGTTGATATTCCACGTTCGATGTATTTGGTAGAATTGGCGCTGGAAATGTGTCGGGATATCCTGGCCCCAGGCGGCAGTTTTGTCGTGAAAGTGTTTCAGGGAGATGGCTTCGATGAATACCTGCGGGAAATTCGCTCCCTGTTTACGAAAGTGAAAATTCGTAAGCCGGACGCTTCGCGATTACGTTCGCGCGAAGTGTACATTGTGGCGACGGGGCGCAAACTTTAGCCCGAATTGCCGGAATCAAAGCAAGACGACCAATGCGTTTACTCTGATGTGTAATTCTGAGTTTCAGGGTAAACAAGCAAAATCATCCGCACTGCGATTCCAGGTATGAAGGAACTATAGTACCCTACGCTGTCTGTTAACATCGTTGTAATATGAGGTTAATCCCTTGAGTGACATGGCGAAAAACCTGATTCTCTGGTTAGTCATCGCGGTCGTGCTGATGTCTGTATTCCAGAGCTTTGGGCCCAGCGAGTCGAATGGCCGTAGGGTTGATTATTCAACTTTCCTATCGGAAGTGAACCAAGATCAGGTCCGCGAGGCACGAATTAACGGGCGTGAGATTAACGTTGTCAAAAAAGACAGCAACAAATACACCACCTATATCCCCGTCAACGATCCTAAGTTACTCGATAACCTGTTGACCAAAAACGTCAAAGTAGTTGGCGAACCGCCTGAAGAACCAAGCCTGTTGGCTTCCATCTTCATCTCATGGTTCCCAATGCTGCTGCTGATTGGCGTGTGGATCTTCTTTATGCGGCAGATGCAGGGCGGCGGCGGCAAGGGCGCGATGTCCTTCGGCAAGAGCAAAGCCCGCATGCTGACCGAAGATCAGATCAAAACCACTTTTGCTGACGTGGCCGGTTGTGATGAGGCCAAAGAAGAAGTGGGTGAGCTGGTAGAGTATCTGCGTGAGCCGAGCCGTTTCCAGAAACTGGGCGGTAAAATCCCGAAAGGCGTCCTGATGGTCGGCCCTCCGGGTACCGGTAAAACGCTGCTGGCGAAAGCGATTGCTGGCGAAGCGAAAGTACCGTTCTTTACTATTTCCGGTTCTGACTTCGTTGAAATGTTTGTCGGCGTTGGTGCATCTCGTGTGCGTGACATGTTCGAACAAGCCAAGAAAGCTGCGCCGTGCATCATCTTTATCGATGAAATCGATGCAGTTGGCCGTCAGCGTGGCGCCGGTTTAGGCGGTGGTCACGATGAGCGTGAACAAACGCTGAACCAGATGCTGGTTGAGATGGATGGCTTTGAAGGTAATGAAGGCATCATCGTTATCGCGGCAACTAACCGTCCGGACGTACTTGACCCAGCGCTGCTGCGTCCAGGCCGCTTTGACCGTCAGGTTGTCGTCGGTCTGCCAGACGTGCGTGGTCGTGAGCAGATTCTGAAAGTCCATATGCGTCGTGTGCCGCTGGCCACCGACATGGATCCTTCAGTTATCGCACGTGGTACGCCTGGCTTCTCCGGTGCGGATTTGGCTAACCTGGTTAACGAAGCTGCGCTGTTTGCTGCTCGCGGCAACAAGCGTGTGGTTTCAATGGTTGAGTTTGAAAAAGCCAAAGACAAAATCATGATGGGTGCAGAACGTCGCTCCATGGTGATGACCGAAGAGCAGAAAGAATCGACGGCCTATCACGAAGCGGGTCACGCGATCGTCGGTACGCTGGTTCCGGGTTACGATCCGGTGCACAAGGTCACCATCATCCCGCGTGGTCGTGCTCTGGGTGTGGCTTTCTTCTTGCCTGTAGGCGATGAGATCAGCGCCAACCGTCAGAAGCTGGAAAGCCGTATTTCAGTGGCTTATGGTGGACGTCTGGCGGAAGAGATCATTTATGGTCCGGACTATGTTTCTACCGGTGCTTCATCTGACATCAAAATGGCAACTAGCGTAGCACGCAACATGGTTACGCAGTGGGGCTTCTCTGAGAAGCTGGGTCCATTGCTTTACGCTGAAGAAGAGGGTGAAGTGTTCCTCGGTCGTTCAGTGGCGAAAGCAAAACACATGTCAGATGAAACGGCGCGCATTATCGATCAGGAAGTTAAACACCTTATCGATACCAACTATCAGCGTGCACGCCGTATTCTGAATGAAAACATGGACATCCTTCACGCGATGAAAGACGCGCTGATGAAGTATGAGACCATCGATGCACCGCAAATCAGCGATCTGATGGCACGCCGCGAAGTGCGCCCACCAGCAGGCTGGGAAGAGGCGAAAGTTGCTGTGGGTAACGGCGACTCAACGCAGGCTCCACGTCCTGTTGATGACCCGAAAACGCCGGGTTCAGACAAGATCATGTGATAGCGTTCTGGCGGGATGCGTTGCTCACCGCCAGATTTGCAGCCGCAATACTTGTTACAATGCAAACCCCGGCAAGTCCGGGGTTTTTTACATTCTGCGATTCAGTGATTCCTCAAGGAGATTCTCGCCATGAAGTTGTTCGCCCGTGATTCCCATCTCGATCTCTCTTTTCCCCATGTGATGGGTATTTTGAATGTCACGCCGGACTCTTTCTCTGATGGTGGAAGCCACAACACGCTGGTCGATGCGCTGACGCACACCAATGAAATGGTGAATGCCGGTGCCACCATTATTGATGTGGGCGGTGAATCAACGCGTCCGGGCGCTGATGAAGTTAGCGTAGAAGAAGAGCTGGCACGCGTTATTCCGGTGGTGGAAGCCATCGCGCAGCGTTTTGAGGTGTGGATCTCCGTCGATACTTCCAAACCAGAAGTGATCCGTGAAGCGGCGCGAGTGGGTGCTCACATTATCAATGACATTCGCTCACTGTCTGAACCGGGCGCGCTGGCAGCGGCAGCAGAAACCGGTCTGCCGGTGTGTTTGATGCACATGCAAGGTGAACCGCGCACCATGCAGCAGGCACCAGAATATAGCCATATCGTGAACGAAGTGGACGCTTACTTCGCTGCGCAGATTGCGCGATGTGAAGCAGCCGGTATCAAAAAAGATAATCTGCTGCTCGATCCTGGCTTCGGTTTCGGTAAGAATCTCAGCCACAACTATGAACTGCTGGCCAATCTGAGCCATTTCCACCATTACGGCTTACCGCTGCTGGTTGGGATGTCACGGAAGTCGATGGTTGGTCAGTTGCTAAATGTCGGTCCGGCGCAGCGACTGACCGGAAGCCTCAGCTGTGCGGTGATTGCCGCCATGCAAGGGGCGCAAATTATTCGCGTGCATGATGTGAAAGAGACTGTCGAAGCGATGCGCGTCGTCGAAGCGACACGGAGAGCAAAAGGATAAAGGCATGAGTAATCGTAAATATTTCGGTACAGATGGTATTCGCGGCAAAGTCGGTGAAGCACCGATTACCCCTGATTTTGTTCTCAAGTTGGGTTGGGCGGCCGGTAAGGTGCTGGCGCGTCAGGGTTCACGCAAAGTATTGATTGGTAAAGATACGCGAATTTCAGGCTATATGCTGGAATCGGCATTGGAAGCGGGGCTAGCGGCGGCGGGATTGTCGGCGGCCTTCACCGGCCCGATGCCGACGCCTGCTATTGCTTATCTGACACGCACTTTTCGCGCTGAAGCCGGCATCGTGATTTCGGCTTCGCATAATCCCTTCGACGACAATGGCATCAAATTCTTCTCTGCTGAAGGCACCAAGCTGCCGGATGAAGTCGAAGAAGCCATTGAGCTGGAGATGGAAAAGCCGATCACCTGTGTGGAGTCAGCTGAACTGGGCCGCGCCAGTCGCATTGTCGATGCCGCAGGTCGTTACATCGAATTCTGCAAAGGGACTTTTCCCAGCGAGCTGAGCCTGAATGGGCTGAAGATTGTGGTCGATTGCGCTAACGGTGCGACTTACCACATTGCGCCGAATGTGCTGCGTGAGCTGGGTGCGACTGTGATTGCTATCGGCGTGCAGCCGGATGGCATGAACATTAACAAAGATTGCGGTGCGACCGATCTGCGTCTGCTGCAGCATCGCGTGTTGGAAGAGAAGGCCGATCTCGGACTGGCTTACGACGGCGATGGCGACCGCATCATGATGGTTGACCATTTAGGTCATAAAGTCGATGGCGATCAGATTCTCTACATCATTGCACGCGAAGGGCTGCGTCAGGGCCAACTGCGCGGCGGCGTGGTCGGCACGCTGATGAGCAACATGGGTCTGGAGCTGGCGCTGAAACAGCTGGGCATTCCATTCACTCGTGCGAAAGTGGGCGACCGCTATGTGCTGGAAAAAATGCAGGAGAAGGGCTGGCGTTTAGGCGCGGAAAACTCCGGTCACGTCATTCTGCTGGATAAAACCACCACCGGCGACGGCATTGTGGCAAGTTTGCAAGTGCTCACTGCAATCGTGCGCAACCATATGACGCTTCACGATCTGTGCAGCGGCATGAAAATGCTGCCGCAGATTTTGGTCAATGTGCGTTTCGCTGGCGAGCACGATCCGTTGGAAAGCGAGAGCGTGAAAGCGGTGACCGCAGAAGCAGAAAAAACGCTGGCAGGGCGCGGTCGTGTGCTGCTGCGCAAATCCGGCACAGAGCCACTGATTCGTGTGATGGTAGAAGGCGAAGATGAGGCGCAGGTCAGCGCGCTGGCGCACAAAATCGCGGATGCAGTAAAAGCGGTTTAAGTTGTTTCAGGCGGAGAGGTTTTGTACTTTCCGCCTGCAAAATCACCGGGATGGTGATTTTTTCCGCAATCGAAAGCGATGGTGAAAATTGCACTTGCAGAGGTATGTGCCTTTGGTTAGTATTCACACCCGCTTCTGATGGGTGATGACGAGACTCCCCATCGATATTGGTTGAAGCTTTAACTGTGCAGATAACGCGCAAGGAAACAGGTTGATTATGTACGAAGCTCTGTTAGTTGTTTTCCTTATTGTAGCGATTGGCCTCGTCGGTTTGATCATGCTGCAGCAAGGCAAAGGCGCTGATATGGGAGCCTCATTCGGTGCGGGCGCTTCTGGTACGCTGTTCGGTTCAAATGGGTCTGGCAACTTTATGACTCGCATGACCGCAGTACTGGCTACGCTGTTCTTCATCATCAGCCTGGTTCTGGGTAACCTGAACAGTAATAAAACAGCCAAAGGTAGCGAGTGGGATAACCTCACTGCGCCGGCGCAGTCTGAACAGCAGACTCAGCCAGCTAAACCGGTAACGCCGGGCAATGATATCCCGCAGTAAGATCGTCAACGCTGTAGTGCGATAAAACAACGTCGCAGTCTAGTGATGTACCGAGGTGGTGAAATTGGTAGACACGCTACCTTGAGGTGGTAGTGCTCGAAAGGGCTTACGGGTTCAAGTCCCGTCCTCGGTACCAAATCTCAGTTTAACTTGCATTTTTTGCAAGGTCGGCGTATTATTCGCCACGTTTTCGGACGCGGGGTGGAGCAGCCTGGTAGCTCGTCGGGCTCATAACCCGAAGGTCGTCGGTTCAAATCCGGCCCCCGCAACCACTTTCCCTTAGAGTTCTTTTTCAAATATACTGTATGCATCGACGGACGCAATCTCAGTGATTTTTGAAAAAAATTCTTTTGGATTGTGCTCCGAAGCCGCTATGCGGCGTACAGGGTCCAGTCACAAAAAGCCCCGAATATTCGGGGTTTTTTGTTATCAGGAAATCGAAACACTGGGCTATAGGCCCTTTTTTTATGTCTTGGGGGTGGGCTTGTCCACATTAGAGCAAAAATTGACAGAGTTGATCTCTGCTCCAGTAGAAGCGCTTGGCTACGAATTAGTCGGTATTGAGTTTATTCGTGGTCGCACATCAACCCTGCGCATCTATATTGATAGTGAAGAGGGTATCAATGTTGATGATTGCGCCGATGTTAGCCACCAGGTTAGCGCAGTAATGGATGTGGAAGATCCAATTACCGTGGCTTACAACCTTGAAGTTTCCTCGCCGGGTCTCGAACGTCCTCTTTTCACTGCTGAACACTATGCACGTTTTGCCGGTGACGAGGTGAGCCTGGTACTACGCATGGCCGTACAAAACCGCCGTAAATGGCAGGGTATCATTAAGTCTGTTGAAGGCGAGATGATCACGGTGACCGTTGAGGGTAACGATGAAGTGTTCGCGCTGAGCAACATTCAGAAAGCGAACCTGGTCCCCCACTTTTAAAAGTCCGGATTGAGGCTAACCAGGATGAACAAAGAGATCTTAGCTGTAGTAGAAGCCGTTTCTAACGAAAAAGCCCTGCCGCGTGAGAAAATCTTCGAAGCGCTGGAGAGCGCTTTGGCCACTGCGACCAAAAAGAAGTATGAGCAAGAGATCGAAGTGCGTGTCAGCATCGATCGCCGCAGCGGCGATTTCGACACCTTCCGTCGCTGGCAGATTGTGGAAGAAGTCACGCAGCCGACTCGCGAGATCACGCTGGATGCAGCTCGTTATGAAGACGAAGCGTTCAATCTGGGCGAATTTGTCGAAGATCAGATTGAATCTGTCACCTTCGACCGTATCACCACCCAAACTGCTAAGCAGGTTATCGTACAAAAAGTACGTGAAGCTGAGCGCGCGATGGTGGTTGATCAGTTCCGTCAACACGAAGGCGAAATCATCACCGGCGTGGTGAAGAAAGTGAACCGTGACAACATTTCACTGGACCTCGGCAGCAATGCTGAAGCCGTGATTGTGCGTGAAGACATGCTGCCGCGTGAAAACTTCCGTCCAGGTGACCGTATCCGCGGTGTGCTGTACGCCGTTCGCCCTGAAGCGCGTGGCGCGCAGCTGTTCGTCACCCGTTCTAAGCCAGAGATGCTGATCGAATTGTTCCGCATTGAGGTTCCAGAAATTGGCGAAGAAGTTATCGAGATCAAAGCGGCAGCGCGCGATCCGGGTTCACGCGCCAAAATCGCGGTGAAAACCAACGATAAACGTATTGATCCAGTTGGCGCTTGCGTCGGTATGCGCGGTGCGCGTGTCCAGGCGGTTTCGAGCGAGCTGGGTGGCGAGCGTATCGACATTGTGCTGTGGGACGACAACCCGGCGCAGTTCGTTATCAACGCCATGGCGCCAGCCGATGTGGCGTCAATTGTGGTGGATGAAGACAATCACACCATGGATATCGCTGTTGAAGCCGGTAATCTGGCTCAGGCGATCGGCCGTAATGGCCAAAACGTGCGTCTGGCTTCCCAACTGAGCGGTTGGGAACTGAACGTGATGACCGTCGATGATCTGCAGGCCAAGCACCAAGCTGAAGCCCATGCAGCGATCGATATGTTCACCAAACATCTCGACATCGACGAAGAGTTCGCCACCATTCTGGTGGAAGAGGGCTTCTCTTCGCTGGAAGAATTGGCTTATGTGCCAATCAACGAGCTGCTGGAAATCGACGGCCTCGATGAAGAGACCATTGAAGCCCTGCGTGAACGAGCAAAAAATGCGTTAACTACCCTGGCATTAGCGAAAGAAGAGAGCCTTGGTAATCAGGAGCCCGCTGAGGATCTTCTGAATCTTGAGGGCTTGGATCGTGCGCTGGCGTATCGCCTGGCGGCGAAAGGCGTTTGCACGCTGGAAGATCTCGCTGAGCAAGGTGTTGACGATCTGACAGATATTGAAGGGCTGGATGACGAGAAAGCCGGTGCGCTGATTATGGCTGCACGTAATATCTGCTGGTTCGGCGATGACGCGTAATAACAGGAAGGAACAGCATGACAGATGTAACCGTAAAATCGCTGGCCGCCGAAATTCAGACCCCGGTCGATCGCCTGGTACAGCAATTTGCTGATGCAGGGATCCGTAAGTCTGAGAACGATGCGGTGTCCCAGCAAGAGAAAGAAACCTTACTGTCTCACCTGAATCGTGAGCACGGTCAGACCGGTTCAAGCAAGCTGACTTTGCAGCGCAAGACGCGCAGCACCTTGAATATTCCCGTCACCGGGGGTAAAAGTAAGTCGGTACAAATTGAAGTCCGCAAAAAGCGCACATACGTGAAAGGCGACGCAGAGTCTGAGCAAGCTCAGGCAGAAGCGGAAGCCGAGGCGCAGCGTGAAGCGGAAGAGCAGGCGCGTCGCGAGGCGGAAGAACAAGCCCGTCGCGAAGCTGAACAGAAAGCGCAACGTGAAGCCGAAGATAAAGCCAAGCGCGAAGCCGCTGACAAGGCCAAACGTGAAGCAGCGGAAAAAGAGAAATTGACTAATCAACCTACCGACGTAGTAGCCAAGGCTGCGCAGTCTGATAAAGCCCGTCGTGAAGCAGAAGCTGCCGAACTGAAACGTAAAGCAGAAGAAGAAGCACGCCGTAAGCTGGAAGAAGATGCGCGCCGCGTGGCTGAAGAAGCCCGCCGCCTGGCTGAAGAAAAAGCCGCTGAATGGGCAAAACCTGAAGAAGAGGACAAAGGCGACTATCACGTCACTACCTCAACTCACGCCCGTCAGGCAGAAGACGAGAACGATCGCCAGGTAGAAGCTGGCCGTGCACGTGCTCGCACTACCAAAGCTGCTCGCCCGGTGAAGAAAGGCAACAAGCATTCTGAAGCCAAAACCGATCGCGAAGAAGCGCGTGCGCAGGTTCGTGGCGGCAAAGGTGGCAAACATCGTAAGCCAAGCACCCTGCAGCAGGGCTTCAACAAGCCAGCTCAGGCTGTTAACCGCGATGTTGTCATCGGTGAAACCATCACCGTTGCTGAACTGGCCAACAAAATGGCGATCAAAGGTTCTCTGGTCGTTAAAGCGATGATGAAGATGGGCGCCATGGCGACCATCAACCAGGTTATCGATCAAGAAACCGCTCAGATGGTCGCGGAAGAGATGGGTCACAAAGTGATCCTGCGCCGCGAGAATGAGCTGGAAGAAGCGGTAATGGACGATCGTGATACCGATGCTGCGCAGGAAAGCCGTGCGCCAGTCGTGACCATCATGGGTCACGTTGACCACGGTAAAACCTCTCTGCTTGACTACATTCGTTCAACGAAAGTGGCATCAGGCGAAGCGGGCGGTATTACCCAGCATATCGGTGCTTACCACGTTGAAACTGACAACGGTATGATCACCTTCCTCGATACCCCGGGACACGCCGCGTTTACCGCAATGCGTGCTCGTGGTGCGCAGGCCACGGATATCGTTATCCTGGTTGTGGCTGCAGACGATGGCGTGATGCCTCAGACCGTTGAAGCTATCCAGCATGCGAAAGCAGCCGGTGTGCCAGTGGTTGTTGCGGTCAACAAAATCGATAAGCCAGATGCTGATCCAGACCGCGTTAAGAACGAACTGACCCAATACGGCATTCTTCCGGAAGAGTGGGGCGGTGAGAACATGTTCGTTAACGTCTCTGCGAAAGCCGGTACCGGTATTGACGACCTGTTGAATGCAATTCTGCTGCAAGCAGAAGTACTGGAACTCTCAGCTATCCGTGAAGGTATGGCGAGCGGCGTGGTCATTGAATCGTTCCTCGACAAAGGTCGTGGTCCGGTTGCTACCGTGCTGGTACGTGAAGGTACGCTGAACAAAGGCGATATCGTGCTGTGCGGCTTCGAATACGGCCGTGTACGTGCGATGCGTGACGAACTGGGTCGTGAAGTGCTGGAAGCGGGTCCATCCATTCCGGTGGAAATCCTGGGTCTGTCCGGTGTTCCGGCCGCAGGTGATGAAGCGACTGTCGTACGTGATGAAAAGAAAGCGCGTGAAGTTGCACTGTATCGTCAGGGCAAATTCCGTGAAGTTAAGCTGGCGCGTCAGCAGAAGTCTAAGTTGGAGAACATGTTCGCCAACATGACTGAAGGCGAAGTGTCTGAGCTGAACATCGTACTGAAATCTGACGTACAGGGTTCTGTCGAAGCCATCTCTGATTCGCTGCTGAAACTCTCTACCGACGAAGTGAAAGTGCGCATCATCGGTTCAGGCGTAGGTGGTATCACCGAAACCGACGCAACCCTGGCTGCAGCATCCAACGCTATCATCCTCGGCTTCAACGTGCGTGCTGATGCATCTGCTCGCCGCGTGATTGACGCTGAAAACGTTGACCTGCGTTACTACTCCGTCATCTATAATCTGATCGACGAAGTGAAAGCAGCGATGAGCGGTATGCTGGCGCCAGAGTTCAAGCAGCAGATTATCGGTCTGGCTGCGGTGCGTGACGTGTTCAAATCACCGAAGTTTGGTGCCATCGCGGGCTGTATGGTCACCGAAGGTAACATCAAACGTCACAACCCAATCCGCGTTCTGCGTGACAACGTGGTTATCTATGAAGGCGAGCTGGAATCTCTGCGCCGCTTCAAAGATGACGTTAACGAAGTCCGTAACGGCATGGAATGTGGT
>NZ_DALYOQ010000058.1:25240-30089 GCF_031974595.1 Pantoea sp. CTOTU46764
CGGCGTGAAGAACTACAACGACGTTCGCGTTGGCGATATGATCGAAGTGTTCGAAGTGATTGAAATTAAACGCACCATCGATTGATCATCATTTGATGTGTTGCAATTTGGGAGGCCTCTGGCCTCCCGAATTATTTGGGAGAAAGAAATAATGGCAAAAGAATTTGGCCGCCCACAGCGCGTTTCTCAGGAGTTGCAGAAAGAGATTGCAATCATCCTGCAGCGCGAAATTAAAGATCCACGTCTCGGTATGATGGTGACAGTTTCGGGCGTCGAAGTGTCGCGCGATCTCGCCTATGCCAAGGTGTTTGTGACCTTTTTGAATGACAAAGATGAAGAAGCGGTACAAAACGGCCTGAAGGCGCTGAAAGAAGCCTCTGGCTATATCCGTACGCTGGTAGGCAAAGCGATGCGCCTGCGTATCGTGCCGGAGCTGACCTTCTTCTACGACAACTCGCTGATCGAAGGTATGCGCATGTCGAACCTGGTCAGCAACGTCATTAAGAGCGATGTTGAGCGTCGTGGCGATAGCCCGGCGGAAGATGACAAGGAGGACTAATGAGTCGTCCTCGTCGTCGCGGTCGCGACGTCCACGGTGTGTTTCTGTTGGATAAGCATCAAGGCGCATCTTCCAATGATGTGCTGCAGAAAGTAAAACGTCTGTTCAATGCGAACAAAGCGGGCCACACCGGCGCCCTCGATCCACTGGCGACCGGCATGCTGCCGGTTTGCCTCGGCGAAGCCACCAAGTTTTCGCAGTATCTGCTCGATTCTGACAAGCGTTATCGCGTCATTGCTCGCCTGGGTGAACGCACCGATACGTCTGATGCCGACGGCAATATTGTTGAAACCCGTGCGATTACTTTTGATCAGGCGGCACTGGACGCGGCGCTGGATTATTTTCGTGGCGACACCATGCAGGTGCCGACCATGTTCTCCGCGCTGAAGTATCAGGGACGCAAACTGTACGAGTACGCGCGTGAAGGCATTACCGTGCCGCGTGAAGCGCGCCCGATCAAAGTGTTTGAGCTGCAGTTTATTCGCTGGGAAGGGGATGAGCTGGAGTTGGAGATTCACGTCTCTAAAGGCACTTACATCCGCACTATCATCGATGATCTCGGTGAGCGGCTTGGCTGCGGTGCGCACGTTATCATGCTGCGTCGTCTGCAAGTGGCGCGTTATCCGATCGAAAGAATGGTGACGCTCGAGCAGCTGCAGGACGTGGCGGCTACCGTCAACATGGCGGAAACGTCAGATTACAGCGCGCTTGATGCGCTATTGCTGCCGATGGACAGCCCGGCAGAAGAGTTCCCGATTGTGAATTTGCTGCCCGCGGTGGCGGCGTATTTCAAACAGGGTATGCCGGTTCAGGTGGCGGATGCGCCGGAACAAGGATTGGTGCGCGTGACTGAAGGTGATGAGCACAAATTCATTGGTATGGCCGAAATTGCCGAGGATGGGCGCGTGGCGCCGCGTCGTCTGGTGGTAGAATTTCCTGCGTAATCAATCCTCTCGCATTTGACCTAACGGCGCATTTGCGTTGCTATCAGGCGAAGAGTAGAATGGCGCGGCTTTAAAAGCGGGCTGCTGAATTAGAGATCGGCACCCATACATTCATTATTTACTGGAGTTTATTATGTCTCTAAGCGTAGAAGCTAAAGCAGAGATCGTTGCTAAATATGGTCGTGGTACCAACGACAGCGGTTCAACTGAAGTTCAGGTTGCTCTGCTGACTGCTCAGATTAACCACCTGCAGGGTCACTTCTCTGAGCACAAGAAAGATCACCACAGCCGTCGCGGTCTGCTGCGCATGGTATCTCAGCGTCGTAAGCTGCTGGACTACCTGAAGCGTAAAGACGTTGCTCGCTACACCGGTCTGATCGAAAGCCTGGGTCTGCGTCGCTAAGTCTGAAGAATCTGATCAAGGGTGTAGCGCATGCACTATGCAAAAAAACGCATCTGACGATCAGATTTGTGCGAGTTTCGCGAAAAGGGGGCCTTTATGGCCCCTTTTTTCGAGCAATCCGCAGCAATCCGGACCAAACTCATGTATTGTTGCAGAGAGTGATCTTTGCTTGCAGAGGTTCGCGCGGCTAATGAGAGGCTTTACCGCATGGGCGGTTAAGGTTGTCATTAGTCGCGAGGATGCAACTGAAGATCGGTAATCCCCGGCGCGCCAGAATGGGCTGCGCCCCTGAATTTAAGGACTTAAATTTTGCTGAACCCGATCGTACGCAAATTCCAATATGGTCAGCATACCGTCACGCTGGAAACCGGCATGATGGCGCGCCAGGCTACCGCTGCAGTAATGGTGAGCATGGATGACACTGCTGTATTCGTTACCGTTGTTGGCCAGAAAAAAACGAAACCAGGTCAGGATTTCTTCCCGCTGACGGTTAACTATCAGGAGCGTACTTACGCTGCTGGTCGTATCCCGGGTAGCTTCTTCCGTCGTGAAGGCCGTCCAAGCGAAGGCGAAACCCTGATCTCACGCCTGATTGACCGTCCAGTTCGTCCGCTGTTCCCGGAAGGCTTCATTAACGAAGTTCAGGTTATTGCGACCGTGGTTTCTGTTAACCCACAGGTTAACCCAGACATCGTTGCGATGATCGGTGCATCTGCTGCATTGGCTCTGTCTGGCCTGCCGTTCAATGGTCCAATCGGCGCAGCGCGCGTCGGTTATATCAATGACCAGTACGTACTGAACCCAACTGCTGATGAAATCAACGAATCACGTCTGAACCTGGTTGTTGCCGGTACCCAGAACGCGGTGCTGATGGTGGAATCAGAAGCTGACATCCTGACTGAAGAGCAGATGCTGGGCGCTGTGGTATATGGTCACGACCAGCAGCAGATCGTTATCGAAAACATCAATGCGCTGGTTGCCGAAGCCGGCAAACCACGTTGGGATTGGCAGCCACTGCCAACGAACGATGCACTGATCGCACGCGTTACTGCACTGGCAGAAGCGGGCATCAGCGATGCCTATCGCATCACTGATAAGCAAGAGCGTTACACTCAGGTTGGCGCAGTGAAAGACGCGACCATCGCGGCACTGCAGGCTGAAGATGAAACGCTGGATGCTGGCGATATCGCTGACATCGTACACGACCTTGAGAAGAGCGTTGTTCGTAGCCGCATCATCCGTGGCGAACCGCGTATCGATGGCCGTGAGAAAGACATGATTCGTGGTCTGGACGTGCGCACTGGCGTACTGCCACGTACGCACGGTTCATCACTGTTCACCCGTGGTGAAACGCAGGCGCTGGTTACCGCAACGCTGGGTACCGCACGTGATGCGCAGAATCTGGATGAGTTGATGGGCGAGCGTACTGATAGCTTCCTGTTCCACTACAACTTCCCTCCGTACTGCGTGGGCGAAACCGGTATGGTTGGCTCACCGAAGCGTCGTGAGATTGGTCACGGTCGTCTGGCGAAGCGTGGCGTGCTGGCAGTAATGCCTAAGCAAGCTGACTTCCCATACACTGTGCGTGTAGTTTCAGAAATCACCGAATCTAACGGCTCTTCTTCAATGGCTTCCGTGTGTGGTGCTTCTCTGGCACTGATGGACGCTGGTGTACCGATCAAAGCAGCCGTAGCCGGTATTGCGATGGGTCTGGTTAAAGAAGCCGACAACTTTGTGGTTCTGTCTGACATCCTGGGTGACGAAGATCACCTCGGCGACATGGACTTCAAAGTAGCAGGTAGCCGCGATGGTATTACTGCGCTGCAGATGGATATCAAAATCGAAGGCATCACCCGCGAAATCATGCAGGTTGCACTGAACCAAGCTAAAGGTGCGCGTCTGCACATCCTGAGCGTGATGGAACAGGCAATCAGCACGCCGCGTCAGGAAATCTCTGAATTCGCGCCGCGCATTTACACCATCAAAATCAGTTCAGACAAGATCAAAGATGTCATCGGTAAAGGCGGCTCGGTTATCCGTGCGCTGACCGAAGAAACCGGCACCACCATCGAAATCGAAGATGACGGCACCGTGAAGATCGCTGCAACTGATAGCCTGAAAGCCAAAGAAGCCATTCGTCGTATCGAAGAGATTACTGCTGAGATCGAAGTTGGCCGCATTTACTCAGGTAAAGTGACACGTATCGTTGATTTCGGTGCCTTCGTGGCAATCGGCGGCGGTAAAGAAGGTTTGGTTCACATTTCTCAGATCGCCGACAAGCGCGTAGAGAAAGTGACCGACTATCTGCAGATGGGCCAGGAAGTTCCAGTGAAAGTCATGGAAGTGGACCGTCAGGGCCGTGTACGTCTGAGCATCAAAGAAGCGACAGAGCAGAAACCAGCGGAAGAAGTTGCTACCGCTGCATCTGATGCATCTGACGCCGAATAAGCGTTTACCGATTTACCTCTCCCTGCTTTGCGGGGAGAGGTGTTTAGATCATCGCGAGGGCGGGAATCCTTGTGCACAGCAGGAGGATGACAGGATGGTTGTCCCAATGTTTGTATTCGGGAGTGGGAAATGAAGCCTTTTTTGCGCTGGTGTTTTGTTGCGACAGCTATCACGCTGGCAGGATGCAGCAACTCCAATTGGCGTAAGAACGAAGTTCTGGCAGTACCTTTGCAGCCCACACTGCAGCAAGAGGTGATCCTGGCGCGTATGGAACAAATTCTTGCCAGTCGTGCCCTGACCGATGATGAACGCGCACAGCTATTATATGAGCGCGGAGTGTTGTATGATAGTTTGGGTCTGAGGGCACTAGCGCGGAACGATTTTTCGCAAGCGCTGTCTATAAGACCAGATATGCCTGAGGTATTTAATTATCTCGGTATATACTTAACGCAGGCAGGCAATTTTGATGCTGCCTATGAAGCGTTTGATTCTGTA
>NZ_DALYOQ010000059.1:0-2630 GCF_031974595.1 Pantoea sp. CTOTU46764
GTCGCGCGCTACAACAGGCGGGCGTAGTGTTTATCACTCTGACGCTGGCTGGTGCGCTATTCCTGATGACGCGCATCACGCCGGAAGAGGAGACGCTGCACTGGCAGCCGCTGACCGAAGCGGCGATCCATCAGGCACTCGAGCAGGATAAACGGGTGTTTGTCGATGTCACCGCCGACTGGTGCATCACCTGCAAAGTGAACAAATCCCGCGTACTGAATCAACCCGATGTGCGTGCTGCGCTGAAAGCCGATGACGTGGTGCTGCTGCGCGGCGACTGGACGCAGCCCGATCCTGCCATCGGTGAATTCCTGCGCCGCCGCGACCGTGTGGCGATCCCTTTTAACCAAATTTATGGCCCGGCACTGCCGCAAGGCCAGATTTTGTCACCGCTGCTGAGTCGTGAAGCGGTGATCTCCACTCTCTCTGAGGCGAAAAAATAATGAAGAAATCCCTGTTACTGCCACTGATGTTCCTTGCCATGCCTGCACTGGCGGCTGCGCCTTTTACTCCTGAGCAGGAAGCGCGCATCAAAGAGCTGATCCGTGAAACCCTGGTGCAAAATCCGTCAATTCTGGCGGAAGCGGCTGATGCGTTTGATAAAGAAGCAGCGCAACAGCAGCAAAATGTGGTGGCGCAAATGGTGAAGAAAAACCATGACGCGCTGTTCAACGACGCTGGTTCACCGCGCATCGGTGCCGAGAAACCGGCGCTGACGCTGGTTTATTTCACCGATTACAACTGCGTGTTCTGCAAGAAGTTTGAAGCCGATATCGAAAAACTGCTGAAAGCCTATCCGCAGGTCGCGGTGGTGATTAAACCGCTGCCGTATCGCTCTGAAACCTCACTCACTTCTGCGCGTCTGGCGCTCACCGTGTGGGAACAGCAGCCGAAAAACTTCCTTAAATTGCATGAACGTTTGATGGCGAAAAAGGGCAATCACGATACCGCCAGCATCGACGCGGCGCTGGAGAAAACCGGCATCAAGCTGAAAGAGCCAAGCAAAGTGAGCCTCGACACCATCAACAGCAACCTGACGCTGGCGCAGCAGCTCGGGGTACAGGGCACGCCAGCGACGCTGGTGGGCGACCAGATGATCAGCGGCGCGGTCCCGTATCAGCAACTGGAAGCGGCAGTGAAAGGCGCGCTGCAGGCGAAGCAATGAGTCGACTAAAGCGCTGGCTGCGTGAGGCGCTGCTCTTGGTGCTGATTGTCGCGGCGGCACTGTGGGGCATGGATTGGCTGCGCGCACCGCAGCTGCCTGCCGACCTGGCGCAACAGCCGCTCACCTCGCTGCAAGGCGAGGTCAATCTGGTGGAGCTCAGTCAGGATCGGCCATTGCTGGTTTACGTCTGGGCAACCTGGTGCGGCGTATGCAAACTCACCACGCCAACCGTGGCGGCGATGAGCCAGCAAGGTTACAAGGTGGCGAGCGTAGCGCTGCGATCCGGTAACGATACGCGCGTAGCAACCTGGCTGGAGAAGAAAGGGCTGCAAGGCGTGGCGATCAATGATGAGAGCGGGGCGCTCGGCCAGCGCTGGGATATTCAGGCCACGCCGACCTTCATCGTGCTGCATCAGGGCAAAGTCATTAGCACCAGCAGCGGCTGGACCAGCGCTTGGGGGCTGAAGCTGCGCCTCTGGTGGGCTTCCCGCTAGCCTGTCTGGCGGCACGTTACGGTGCCGCCAGAAAATCCTCGCGCTGCGGCGTAAAGGTATCCAGCAATACGCCCGCTTCCAGACACACGCAGCCGTGCACAATGTTCGGCGCTTTATACAGCGTATCGCCAGCGCTCACTTCTTTGGTCACGCCATCAATGGTGAAGGCAAAACGTCCGGACAGTACGTAGGTGAGCTGCTCATGCGGATGGTGATGCAGCGGACCAACAGCATCCTGCTCAAAGGTGACTTCCACTGCCATCATGGTGCCGCCGTGCGCCAGAATTCGGCGCGTCACGCCGTTGCCTAAATTGTCCAGTTGGGTTGCGCTTTTATAGATAAACATGGTTTCTCCTTGCAGGTTGCATCGTCAATGTGTGACTTAACTCACACTCAAAAAGGCATTTAAAGGCTGCATTTTAACGATCTTTGATTAAAATGAAACGGTGTTTCAATTTAATCTGAGGATGGATCATGAAAATCGCTTTGATGATGGAAAACAGCCAGGCTGCGAAGAACGCAACGGTGTTGAAAGAGCTTCAGTCTGTGGCGCAACCGCTCGGGCATCAGGTGTTTAACGTCGGTATGAGCGACGAACAGGATCACCATCTTACTTATATTCACCTCGGCATCATGGCCAACGTACTGCTGAACAGCAAAGCGGTAGACTTCGTGGTAGCCGGTTGCGGCACCGGCCAGGGCGCGCTGATGTCGCTGAACCTGCATCCCGGCGTGGTGTGCGGCTACTGCATCGATCCGGCGGATGCCTATCTGTTTGCGCAAATCAACAACGGCAATGCGCTGTCGCTGCCGTTCGCCAAAGGCTTTGGCTGGGGCGCGGAACTGAACCTGCGCTTTATTTTCGAAAAAGCCTTTACCGGCGAAAAAGGGCACGGCTATCCGCCTGAGCGCAAAGAGCCACAGGTGCGCAACGCGGGTATCCTGAACGAGGTGAAAGCAGCATTGCTCAA
>NZ_DALYOQ010000059.1:2640-30068 GCF_031974595.1 Pantoea sp. CTOTU46764
CCTCGATTCACTGCGCGCCATCGATCCGGAACTGGTGAAGACAGCGGTAAGCGGCCCGCGCCTGCAGCATTGCCTGTTTGAACATGGTCAGAATCAGGAGATCGTAGGTTTTGTACGTGAACTGACGCAGTAATTTCCTGGGTTTTACGTAGGGTGCGCATTCATGCGCACCTGGTAAAGTGGTCGCCACAAACGGCGACCCTACGCCAAAACCCCGTTATCCTGCCTGCTTGCATCCACCAGCATCTGCGTATAGGCCACCTGCGCGCGATTGTGAACCAGTGCATCGACATCCAGCGTCTCCAGCACTTTGCCGTGCTGCATCACCGCCACGCGATGGCACAGATGCGCCACCACGCCGAGATCGTGCGTCACCATCAAATAGGTTAGCTTCTCCTGCTGCTGCAAATCGCTGAGCAGATTGAGGATCTCCGCTTGCACCGACACATCCAGCGCCGAGGTTGGTTCATCCAGCAGCAGCACACGCGGTTCCAGAATCAGCGCGCGAGCAATCGCTACGCGCTGGCGCTGGCCGCCAGACAGCTGGTGCGGATAGCGGGTTTGCCACGCGCGATTGAGTCCGACCTTCTCCAGCATGGCGATAACGCGCTGCTGGCGCTGACCGATGCCGTGAATCTGCAGCGGCTCCTCAAGAATATCGCCGATGGTGTGACGTGGATGCAGCGATCCGTACGGATCCTGAAACACCATCTGCACGCTGCGGCAGCGCTCGCGTGCGATACGATGTTCGAGCGGCACGCCATCAATCGTCAGCTCGCCGTGCCAGTGGGTGAACAGCCCGGCAAGGCACTTCAGTACCGTGGTTTTGCCCGATCCTGATTCGCCGACCAGGCCAAAAATTTCACCCTCGCGAATCGATAAATTAACGTCGAACAGCACCTGATTGCGCCGCTCCTCCTCACCAAAACTGAGGTTGAGATTACTTACGCGGATCATCTCGTTCATCATTGCTCCTTAGGGTTGCAGCCAACTGGCCTGACGTTGCAGCACCGGCAGACGGGCGCGACGCTGATCCATATCCGGCAGCGCGGCGAGTAAGCCTTGCGTATAGGGATGCTGCGCCTGATCGAGCTCGCAGGCCGCCAGCGATTCCACCACGCGCCCGGCATACATCACCAATACGCGGTCACAGAAACGCCGCACCAGATTGATATCGTGACTGATAAAAATCAGCCCCAGACCGCGCTGTTTAACCAAATCGTCCAGCAGCGCCAGCACCTGCAGACGCACCGACACATCCAGCGCCGAAGTGGGTTCATCGGCAATCAGCAGTTCAGGATCGGTAATCAGCATCATGGCGATCATCACGCGCTGCCCCTGACCGCCGGAAATTTCGTGCGGATAGCACTGATAGATGCGGCCCGGATCGCGTACCTGCACCACTTCGAGCATCTCCATCGCTCGCTGCCGCGCAACCTCGCGCTGGCCGGGATGATGACTGCGCCAGGCTTCAGCAATTTGCTCGCCCACGCGCACCACCGGATTCAGCGAGTATTTCGGGTCCTGCATAATCATTGAGATGCGCTTGCCGCGAATGGCGCGCATTTGGGCTGGCGTGGCGCGCAGCAGATCCACGTCACCAAACTGCATGCGCTGTGCCGTGACCTGCGCGCTGCGCGGATGCAGTTGCAACAGCGCGCGGCCCACGGTGGATTTGCCGGAACCGGATTCGCCGACAATCGCCAGTTTCTCCTTGCCCAACTGGAAGGAGATGCCGCGCACGGCGGGCGTCACCAGTCGGCCATTGACGAAATTGACCTGTAAATCCTGCACGTCAAGCAACGGTGCAGCGCTATTCGCTGCGGGGATCGAGGATGTCACGTAAGCCATCTCCTAAGAAGTTGAACGCTAAGCTATTGATCAGAATCGCCAGACCCGGCACCGTCACTACCCACCAGCACTCCAGCATGTAAGTGCGGCCGCTGGCGATCATCGCACCCCATTCCGGATCTGGTGGCTGCGCGCCCAAACCGAGAAAACCCAGTCCGGCAGCGGTCAGGATGATGCCCGCCATATTCATGGTGATGCGGATGATTACCGACGGCAGGCACAGCGGCACAATGTGCTTCCATAAAATGCGCAGCGAAGAGGCGCCCTGTAAGCGCACCGCGGAGACAAAATCAGCCTGGCGCAGCGACAGCGCTTCGGCGCGCGCCAGTCGCGCAATAGGCGGCCAGGCGGTGAGGGTAATAGCGATCACCACATGCTCCAGTCCCGGACCGAGCGCGGCGACAAACGCCAGCGCCAGCACCAGGCTCGGGAAGGAGATGAAGATGTCGGTGACGCGCATCAATACGCTATCGACTTTGCCGCCGAAGTAACCGGCGGTGACGCCGAGCAGCAAGCCCAGCGGGCCCACGGTAATCGACACCAGCAGCACGATATACAGGGTGATGCGCGCGCCCCACACCAGACGGCTGAAGATGTCGCGGCCAAACTCATCGGTGCCAAACCAGTGCTGCGCGTTGGGCGGCGTCAGCGCATTGTTGAGATCCTGAATCAGCGGATGGTAGGGCGCGATCCACGGTGCGAACAGCGCCACCACCAGCAGCAGCAAAATGATGCCGCCGCCAATCGCGGTTAACGGATTGCGCGCCATCTGCCAGAGAAAATGGCCGATGCGCGCGCCGGTGCGGCGACAGCGCGCCAGCCGTTCGCGCGTCTGGCTGGCTAACGGCGTATCGAGAGAAATCGTCATACTTTGGTCCTCGGATCGAACACCTGATAGAGCAGGTCAGAGAGAAGATTGAGCAGCACGAAAATCAGGCCGACCACCAGCACGCAGCCCATCACCGCATTCATATCGCCGAGCATCAAACTGCCGGTGAGATAGGAACCAAAACCGGGCCACGAGAACACGGTTTCAATCAGCACCGCGCCCTCCAGCAGCGAGCCGTACGCCAGCGCCACCACCGTCAGCAGCTGCACCAGAATATTGCGGAACGCGTGCTGCCAAATCACCTGCCATTCGCTGAGGCCTTTCACCCGTGCCGTCAAAATGAACTCCTGCGACAGCTGCGCCAGCATAAAGCTGCGCGTCATACGGCTGATGTAAGCCAGCGAGTGAAAGCCGAGCAGCGATGCGGGCAGAATCAGGTGATTGAGCGCATTGCTGAATACCGTGAAGTTGCCGACCAGCAAGGCGTCGATCAGCAGAAAACCGGTGCGACGCGGCACAATGCCATCGAGACTGAAATCGACACGGCCCGCGCCGCCAACCCAGCCGAGATGGGCATAAAACAGCAACAGGCCGACCATACCCACCCAGAAGATCGGCGTGGAGTAACCCGCCAGGCTGATGATGCGCACCAGATAGTCAATCACGCTGTTGCGGCGCGCCGCGGCCCACACGCCCAGCGGGACGCCGAGGCCGGTACCAATCACAATCGCCAGCGTTGCCAGTTCCACCGTGGCCGGGAAGACGCGCAGGATATCGTTGATCACCGGTTGTCCGGTCAGCAGCGCCAGCCCGAGGTTGCCGTGCAGCAGGCCTTGCAGATAGATGCCAAACTGCACCCACAGCGGTTTATCGAAGCCGAGTTGGTGATAAACCTGCTGATAGGTGTTGTGATCGGCATCCGGCCCGACAATCGCCAGTACCGGATCGAGCGGCATCACGCGGCCAATAAAGAAGGTCAGCAGCAGCAGGCCAAACAGCGTGATCGCGACCTGCACGCTGCGGCTACGCAGGCGTCGCCAGTGGCTTTTTGTTAGCTTCATTGGGCACCTCCCGCCAGGCTATCTGGCGTTTTCCATACGTCACGCAGGAAAGTGGTGGCCGACGGATGCGGCACGTAATCCTGCACGCGATTGTTCACCACCACCGAATCGGTCATTTGCGAGATTGGCATCAGCGCCGGAATCAGCTGGTCGTAACGTTGCTGGATGGCGAAGTAATCCTGCTGCTGCTGTTTTACATCGCGCTCCAGCAGCGCTTTATCGATCATGCTGTTCAGCTGTGCGTCATAAAAACCGGTGCGCCAGCCCTGAAAGTTGGTGAGTCGCGCGCTGTCGGCATTATTCGGGTTATACACCAGCGCACGCAGGCTGGAGTGCGGATGCGGCTCCACGCCGCTGCCGCCGCGTCCTACCAGCAGGTTGAACTGGCGTTCGCGCATTGCACCGTAAATCTGGTTGCCGGTGCCGGTGATGATTTTGGCGCGAATCCCGCCCTGCATCAGCGTGGACTGAATCGCGATCGCGACATTGAGGAACGGCTGATCGGCCAGCACGCGCAGCGTGGTATCAAAACCGTTGGGATAACCGGCGGCGGCGAGCAGCGCTTTAGCGCGTGGCACATCCAGCTTGTAGCCCGGATCGGGCAACGTTGCCGGCATGCCGGATTGAATCGGTCGCTGATGCAGCGTGCCGTAACCGGCCATCAGCGTTTTGTTAATTCCCTGATAATCCACCAGATAGCGCAGTGCTTCACGCACCTGCGGATTGGCGAAGTGATTGTCCTTCATGCTCATCGCCAGGTAATAGATCGTGCCTTTTTGTACCGCGTCGATGGTGAGGTCGGGATCGTGGCGCAGCGCTTTCACATCGGGGATCGCCATGTTGCTGGCGATATCGAGATCACCTTTCTCCATCATCAGGCGCAAGGTTTGCGACTCCTGCAGATGACGGAACACTACGCGCGTCAGCTTCGGCGCACCGCGCCAGTAATGGGCATTGCGGCTGATGCGCAGCACATCTTTGGCCTGCCATACATCCAGGCGAAACGGTCCGGAACCCGCTTCGTGGGTGGTAAGCCAGCGATTGCCCCAATCGTTATTCACCGCCTGCGCCTGCACGGTTTTACTGTCGAGCACCACCATGCTGCCGAGCGCCGCCAGCGAGTAGAGCACCAGCTTGGGATCGTTAGGCTTGGGCAGGCGAATCACCACCGTGCGCGCGTCCGGCGCGGTGATCATCTGATCCACGTTCTCTTTACTGAAGCCGTATGATTTCCATACCGACGCCTGCGCCAGATTGAGGTGCAGCACGCGGCGCATCGACCAGATCACATCGGCGCTACTCAATGGATTACCGGAGTGGAAGGTGACATTGTCACGCAAATGGAAGGTGAGTTGACGGTTGTCGGGGCTGATTTCCCAGCGCTCCGCCAGCGCGGGGCGCACGTTGGTGAGCTGCTGCGGATCTAACTCAACTAAACCGTCATAGAGATTGACCACAATGCCGACCACTTCGTTGCCGGTCATGGCGGCGGGATCGAGCGTGAGTAAGTTGTTCATGTTCATGCCCACAATTAGCTGGTCGTCTGGCGTGGACGCCAGTAGCGACGGGCTACAGGTGAGCAGCAGCAGCGCGGCGCACCACGCTCTGCAGGGGTTCATCAGGTTCATAAGCAAAGTCCAGCAGGTCAGAGGTTTATAGTTTTTTGCCGTACTGCTTGTGTTGGGCGCTTACCAGCGATTTAGCGTGTGCGTCTCAATCCACGCAAAATTGATGTCCTCCCCAAGTCCAGGGCGCGTTGGCAGATGCACAAAACCGTCGGCATCCATCGGATCAACCAGCGCGTTGAGATAGGCGGGTGGCTGTTCGTAATCAAGGAACGGATGCAGCAGACCGCGTTCGTACCAGCGGCAGTTGCGGATGGCGCCCACTACCGCGATGCTGGCGGCGCCGTTGCCGTGCACTTCGCAATCCATACCAAAGGCTTCAGCCAGGCTGGCGACTTTCATGGTGGCGGAGATGCCGCCGACGCCGTTCGCACCGGCGCGCAGAATGTCGCAGGCACCGGCACGCACCCAATCGGCGCGGCTGTGGTGTTTGCCGCCGAGACTTTCCGGGCCGAGCACGTCAATGCTGAGGTTTTCCGCCAGCCAGGCGTACGACGCCATGCTCTCCTCTTCCATCGGCTCTTCGAACCAGGCGAAATTGAGTTTTTCCAGCGCTTTACCGATGGTGAGCGCATCGCTGCGGCTGTACCAGTGATAGCCGTCGAGCATCAGGGCGATGTCTGGACCAACCGCTTCGCGCACCGCAGCGCAAGCTTTGATGTCCATTTGTGGACTTGGCGCGAACGACACCGGCGGCATCCAGGTGTGCAGTTTGATGGCCTGATAACCGCGCGCCACCAGCTTTTCGGCAAACCGCGCATATTCATCGGGCGTGGATAATCCGCCTTCCAGCTCATCGCCACACATGGTGCTGCCGTAAGCAGGAATTTTCTCGCGATAGCCGCCGAGCAACTTATGCACTGGCTGCTTGAGTTTGCGGCCAATCAAATCCCACAGCGCCTGTTCCACCGCCGACAACGCGCGTTCGGTGAGTTGATGGGCGCTACCGCGCTGCCAATGCACCAGATCCTGCCACAGACGTTCGCGATCAAAGGCGTTTTGCCCAATCAGCACTTTGCGGAAGAAGGCATTCACCACGTGCGGACGAATCACTTCGGCCGGGGCGAAGGCGTAGCCGCAATCGCCATCTTCGCTGGTGAGGGTCAGCAGCGCCATTTGCGCATCGGTCTCTGCGCCGGGATGCGAATGTCCGGCGCTATCAGAGACGCGGCGCGTAGGGTAGCTAAACAGGGTGACATCAATGGCACTGATCTTCACGGTAACTCCTCCTTCAACTCGGTAACTTGCCCAGCAGGGCATTAACGTAAAAAATAAAACGCCGTTTCATTTTGTAATTTAGCGTTCACATTTTGTTTACGCATTAGCCAAAGCGCGGGATAGCGCGGCGATCAATTGGGCATTTGCCCGGTGCGCTGTGAGGGTTTTCACGAAAGAAGGGCATTTTGTGAGCGATTGCACAGTGGGAAAAAGCGGAGGGAATGTAAAAAAATGTGTCTCCGGGGCTTTTCATTTGCTGTCAGCCAGGTAATAGTGACGCCGCGAAATTTTAATAATAATCATTATCATTCCGGGTAGATCAAATGAAAAAATGGCTGTTTGCACTGGGGTTACTGGCGGTGGCGAGTCACGCTTCTGCTAAAACGATTACCGATGTGGCTGGACGACAGGTTGAAGTCAAAGAAGAATCCAAACGCATTATTCTCGGCGAAGGGCGCCAAATGTATCTGCTGGCGGCGTTTGATACCGCTGCGCCGTTCCAGCGCGTGGTGGGCTGGCGCGACGATTTCCATAAAGCCGATTACGACGGCTATATGGCGTATGAGAAAAAATATCCGCAGATCAAAAAGCTACCGACCTTTGGTGGCGCGAAAGATGGCACCTTTAACGTCGAGCAGGCGCTGACGCTGAAGCCGGATTTAGTGCTGATGAACCTCGAATCTAAAGCCGCGACCGATGAAGGCAAGCTGATCGAGAAGTTACAAGCGGTGGGCGTGCCGGTGGTGTTTATCGACTTCCGTGAGAAGCCGATGGAACATGCTGAGCAAAGCATCCGCATTATGGGCGAGCTGGTCAACAATCCGCAGCGCGCCGAAGAGATCGTGGCGTTCCGTCGTGCGCAAATCGCCAGGGTGACCGATCGCCTGAAGAACTTTAACGGCACGCGCCCGAAAGTGATGATTGATCGCGCTGGCGGCTATACCGACGAGTGCTGCATGTCGTTTGGTAACGAAAACTTTGGTCAGATGGTGGAACTGGCGGGCGGCAGCAATATTGCCAAAGATCTGATTCCAGGCACCTTCGGCACCCTCAATCCAGAACAGATCATCGCCAGCCGTCCCGATGTGGTGGTGGTGACGGGCGCGAACTGGAAAAACTACAACACCGTTGGCAAATGGGTCGGCGTGGGTCCCGGTGCAGATGTAAAAGAGGCGACGGCGCGTTTACAGCTGCTGATGATGCGTGATGCCTTCAAAACGCTGCCGGTCGCGCACAACGGTAACGCGCATGCCATCTGGCATCAGTTCTACGACAGCCCATATCAGTTTGTCGCGATTCAGGCGCTGGCGAAGTGGCTGCATCCTGAACTGTTTGCCGATCTCGATCCGGACGCCACCTTCCGTGAGTTCCACGAAAAGTTCCTGCCATTGCCGTATCAGCCGGGTTATTGGGTAAGCCTACCGGCAGATAAGTCTTAAGTTTTAATATGTTAGATAAGTGTTAAACGTTACTGTTTATCTTTACTAATATTTCACAGGTGGTGGCACGTTGTTTCAGAAAAGCGAAACGCGTGCGCCATCTGATGTTAATACGGTAAAAGGGAGAGAGTAATGTTTCATACCTCAGGAAGATCGGTGTTCGGTGTGACGTTGTATACGCTGCTGGAACCGTTGCCGCTGGGCTTTTTTGTTGCCGCCTGGTTTTTCGATATCCTCTATTTGCAAACCTTCGTCATCATGTGGACCAAATCGGCCAGCTGGCTGATCACCATTGGTCTGGTGCTGGCTATCCTGCCACGATTAATCAGTTTGGTTTATTTATTCCGTGGCGCGCGGCCGAATGAGAAAACCCATTTCTGGCTGTCGCTGCTGGCAATCGTACTGGCGGTGGTGAATGCCTTTATTCACAGTCGCGATGCGTACGCGGTGGTGCCACTGGGCGTGACGCTTTCGACGTTGGTGGTGGCGCTGCTGCTGATCGCTAACGTGCAGCTGGTGTTGCGCGAACGCCGCACGCAAGGAGGTCGCGTATGAAACACTTACTCAGCGCGGTAGCCATCGCGATGCTGCTCAGCGCCTGTGACGACGGGGCGCTGATCGATCCTCAAAAGCAAATTGGCCCAAATCCTGAACTGCCACAAGCGCAGAACTTCTTCATGCCGCCGATGCAGGTGCCGGAAGGCACGCCGTGGAAAGCCGGTGAAATGCCGAAAGTGGCGGATGGGTTGAAGATCGAAAAGATCGCCGACAATCTGCAGCATCCGCGTCAGGTGTTGGTGCTGCCGAACAATGACGTGCTGGTGGCGGAATCCAATGGCACACCGAAACCGACCACCGCGCCAAAGCAGCTGATTATGGGCATTGTGCAGAAAGCGTCCGGCAAGGGCGGCGAGGGCGGCAATCGCATCACCTTGTTGCGGAACGTTAACGGCAAATGGGAGCAACATCGCTTTATCGACAACCTGACGGCGCCGTTTGGTATGCAGCTGGTGGGCGACACGCTATATGTGGCGAACGCCGATAGCCTGGTGAAATTCCCGTATCACACCGGGCAAACCGAGATCCGCACGCCGCCGGTAGAAGTGACCGAACTGCCGGGCGGGCCGATTAACCATCACTGGACCAAATCGCTGCTCGCCAGCCCCGACGGCAGCAAGCTGTATGTCGGCGTGGGATCGAACAGTAACGTGACGGAAAACGGTATTGGCGAAGAGTATCGCCGTGCGGCGGTGCTGGAAGTGGATGCGGCCAGCGGCGCCAGCCGGATTTATGCCAGCGGCCTGCGCAATCCAACCGGCTTACAGTGGGAACCGCAGAGCGGCAAGCTGTGGGCTGTCGTCAATGAACGTGATGAGATCGGTTCGGACTTAGTGCCGGATTACCTGACGTCGGTGCAGGACAAAGGCTTCTACGGCTGGCCGTACAGCTATTATGGTCAACATGTCGATGAACGCGCGCAGCCGCAAAGGCCGGATCTGGTTGAGAAGGCGATCAAACCAGATTACGCCCTGAGCTCACACGTTGCACCGCTCGGCTTGTTGTTCTACGGCGCGGATAATATGCCGCAGTATCGCGGCGGCGCGTTTATCAGCGAGCACGGCAGCTGGAACCGCACGCCGCTCAACGGCTATCAGGTGGTGTGGGTGAAATTCGAGAATGGGAAACCGGTAGGGCAGCCACAGCCGGTAGTGACCGGTTTCCTGACCGACGATCAGAAGCAGGTGCGCGGTTTACCGGTGGGTTTAGCCACCGATCAACAGGGCGGCGTGTTGGTTGCCGATGATGCGGGAAATACCATTTGGCGTATCAGTTCCGCCAGATAATTAATCGCGGGTAATAAAAAAGGATTTGGCATTAAGCCAAATCCTTTTTTTTATGTTCGCTAACCGGCTGGTAACCGCGCCGCAAACGGGGTGCTCAGCACTCCTCACACAGGCGATAATAAAATGTGCGGCGATATATTTCAAGTTTTGCCATAATACTGTATGGTTATACAGGTGTTGAGTGACGAGCGAAGCCTTATTGTTTTTCTGATGACTCCAGGGGCGCGGATAGTCAAATCCCGGCAGGTTCCAGGTGGTGCTGGCCTGTGGCTTTTACAATGAGAGCCGCTCAGCACTCCTCACAATTGTGCTTAGGCGGTCGGCGGGTGGAGTCAAAGCCCCGGCCGCTGAAAGGCGCGCTCCTCTCAGAGGAGAAGGAAAGTGATGGAACTTGTTCGATTGCTGCTGGACATCGTCCGCATCATTCTTCAAATCATCGTTGCCCTTTTGCAACTGACCGGTCAGGCACACTGATCGGAACTTGAGACAAGGCGGAGCTCACCCCTCCGCCTTTTTTCGCGTGGATCAAAGTCCGCTGCGCTAAAAACGCTACTATCCTCAACTCATTCTGTAGTGCGAGGAAGTGCATCATGGCAATTATGTTCGGGCCGATTAGCGCGCCGGTGACGTTCAGCGACGTTGAACCGGTTTTTCTCACCGATGACACGCTGCAGGCGCGTAAAAACGCGCTGCTGGCGGGCATGCAGCGCGAGGGTTTTGACTGGCTGGTGATCTATGCCGACAAGGAACACGGCGGCAATTTCGAATATCTCACCGGATTTATCCCGCGTTTCGAAGAAGGGCTGCTGCTGCTGAATCACTCCGGAGCTTGCACGCTGGTGCTGGGCAACGAAAACCTCAAAATGGCGCGTTTTTCACGCACACCGGCCGCGCTGCTGCACACGCCATACTTCTCGCTACCCAATCAGCCCATGGACAATGAAGCGCCGCTGGAAAGCCTGTTCAAAGACGCTGGCTTAGCCAACGGCCATAAAGTCGGGCTGGTGGGCTGGAAGATGTTTACGCCTGCTGCGGGTAATGGGCGAGCAATGTTTGATTTGCCGTATTTTATCGTCGACGCCATTCAGCGCACGCTTAGCAATAACGCCATATTAGAAAATGCCATCCACTTGTTTATTGGCGATCACGGCGCGCGCACCACCTGCAATGCCAATGAAATCGCGCATTACGAATATGGCGCAAACCTCGCATCAAATTGCATGCTGGACGCGCTGAATGCCATCGAAGTGGGCGTGCGTGAAATCGAGTTGGGCGCGTTACTGCACGCCGAAGGGCAATGCAACACGGTGGTGACCATCGCCGCGACCGGCAGTCGTTTCGACAAGGCGAACCTCTATCCAACTTACAAAAAAGTGCAGCGCGGCGATCCGCTCTCGCTGACCACCGCTTTCAAAGGCGGGCTCTCCAGCCGCAGCGGTTTTGTTATTGCCGAGCAAAGCGAACTGCCGTCAGCTCAGCAAGATTATCTGGATCGCATCGCCAAACCCTATTTCTCGGCGGTGGTAGCGTGGCTGGAAAATATTCGCTGCGGCATGAGCGGCGGGGCACTGTATGCGCTGGTCGAGCAGGTGTTACCAAAAGAGCGCTTCGGCTGGCATCTCAATCCAGGACATCTGGTGGCGGACGAAGAGTGGATGTCTTCGCCGATTTATCACCATTCCAGCGAATTGCTCAAGAGCGGCATGATACTGCAAATTGATATCATCCCATCGGTGCCAGGCTACAACGGTGCCAGCGCCGAAGAGTGCGTGCTGCTGGCTGATGCGGCGCTACAAAGCGATATCCGCAATCAATATCCGGCGTTGTGGCAGCGCATCAAAACCCGCCGCCGTTATCTGCGCGAAACCATCGGCATTCAGCTCAGCGATGAAATCTTGCCTTTATCGAATAGCGTGGCGTATTTAAGACCGTTCTTTCTGGCGAAGGATTTGGCGTTGAGCGTGGTGAGTTGATGTAATTAGTTGAGGTCGCCATGAATGGCGACCCTACAAAATCGTGCTCAATGTAGGGTCACCATTTATGGTGACCCAAAGGCTCCTTTGACGAGCTTTCAGCCCTTGTATTTAATGGCTTCGATCAATTTCTCAAACGCGGCGGTGTGCTGTTTGCGGCTTGGATAGTAGAGATAATATCCACTAAACGGTTCAGTCCAGTCTTCAAGCAGGCATTGCAGTTCGCCGTTGGCGATGTGCTGTTTAACGGTATCCTCGGGGACATGGGCGATACCCATGCCGGACAGTACCGCATCAATACGCGAAGCCAGATTATTAAATATCAGCTGCCCTTCAACTTTAACGCGAATATCTTTGCCATCTTTGCTGAACTCCCAGCTATATAATCCTCCCAGCGTAGGAAGCCGCATATTAATGCAGTTGTGATTCTGCAATTCGTAGGGCGTGGCGGGAATGCCGTGCTTTTGCAAATAGTCACGCGATGCAACAGTTACCATTTTCCAGTCCGGGCCGATTCGCACCGCCACCATATCTTTCTCAATGCTTTCACCCAGTCGCACGCCAGCATCGAAACGTCCGCTGACAATATCCGTTAAGGTGTTATCGACAGAGAGCTCAACATTCACTTCCGGATAGGCTTGCAGAAACGGTTTCAGCAGCGGCCATAATGTGGAAGACAACGCATGTTCACCGGCGGTAATACGAATATTCCCCGACGGCTTGCCCTGATTATCGGCTAGTTGCAGCAGGGCTTTCTCGATATCGGCCATCATCGGTGCCACGCTCTGAATCAGGTTTTCCCCTGCTTCGGTCGGTGCGACACTGCGTGTGGTGCGCGTTAATAAACGCGTGTTTAATCGCTCTTCAAGACCGCGGATCGAGTGGCTTAACGCCGATTGCGACACGCCTAATTTGGCTGCTGCACGCGTGAAGCTACATTCGCGCGCCACCATCACTAAATAGATCAGGTCGTTGAAGTTTTCCCGCAGCATGTGGTTGACCTTATTACTGTCGTGGCGTCAAAAGAGGACACGCAAATTAGTTAGGCGGATTGTTGGTGGCGTAAAGCGGCCAGGATTCAAACAGATAGCCGTCGAAATCGATATCATCAACGTCTGAGAACTCCAGCAGCCGTTGCTTCACGTTTTCCAGATGTTGCCACATCGCCAGTTTGGCGGCGCGCGCGTCTTTTTTGATCAGCGTCGCGAGGATCTTTTTGTGATCGTCGAGCCACTGTTTACGGTAATTGTTGTTAACCAGGTGGCGATGCAGTTGGCTCCACATCACGTTATCTTCGCGCCATTGCCAGGATTGCTTGAACAGCTCAACCAGCATGCTGTTGTGCGTGGCTTCGGCAATCGCCAGATGGAAATCACGATCGCCGTTTTCACTTTGGTTGACCGCACCGGAAGCCAGCTCTTTCTCTTCCAGCTCCAGCGCCTGGCGCATCTTCATGATGTCTTCACGCGTGGCTTGCAGCGCGGCAAACTCAGCGATATTGCTCTCCAGCAGCTGGCGCGCCTGCAACATCTCAAAAGGTCCGGCATCGTTGCTGGCCTTGTGAAGCGAAACGGGCTGTTGCGGCGAGTCGTGAATCACGTAGATGCCCGCACCGCGACGCACCTCGATTAATCCTTCGAGCTCCAGCATGATCAGCGCTTCACGCACCAGCGTGCGCGTCACGTCCAGCAGCGCGGCGAGTTCGCGCTCCGGCGGCAGACGTTCGCCCACCGCATACTGCTTCTGGGTGATCATCTGGCGGAGCATTTCCCCGACTTCCTGATAAGGGCGCTGTGCTGAAGTTTGAGTTTTCATCGTGCTCTTTTCTGTGTGTTAAAGGATTCACAACCTCTGATACAGCCTCACTCAGAGACGCGCACTATAGCATAGCGAATAAGAATCGGCCTGGTCACGACGTGCAGTGTCAGGCCTTCATTACTAAGCGTTAAGTGCGAAATAGCGTTCGGCATTATTGAAGCAGATGTCGCGCAGCATGCTGCCAAGCATCGGCTCATCATGCGGCACAATGCCCTCTTGCACCCACTGCGCCATCAGATTACACAGAATACGGCGGAAGTATTCGTGGCGCGTGTAGGAGAGGAAGCTGCGCGAATCGGTCAGCATGCCAACAAACTGGCTGAGTAAGCCGATTTGCGACAGCTGCTCCAGCTGACGCAGCATGCCGTCGCGCTGATCGTTGAACCACCAGCCGGAGCCAAACTGCACTTTGCCAGCGATACCCGCGCCCTGAAAGTTGCCCGCCATGGTGGCCAGCACTTCGTTATCGCGTGGATTGAGGCAATAGAGAATGGTTTTCGGCAGCTGATCGTTGAGGTCCATCGCATCCAGCAGGCGCGCCAGCGGCCAGGCGATATTGTTATCGCCAATCGAATCAAAGCCGCTGTCTGGCCCAAGCTGGCGGAACATGCGCGTGCTGTTATTACGAATCGCGCCAATGTGCAGCTGCATCACCCAGCCGCGCCGCGCATATTCACTGCCGAGCCACACCAATACTGCGCTGCTGAACTGGGCGATTTCCAATTCATCCAGCACATCGGCACGGCGACGTTTCGCCAAAATTGTATCGAGCACGCTGTCGTCAGGCACCGGCGCAAAGCGCAGGGTTTCGATGCCGTGATCCGATGCGCGACAACCGTGAGCGGAGAAGTGGTCAAGGCGACGTAACAGCGCGCGGCGTAACGCATCGAAGCTGTCGATGGCGACATCGGCGGCGGCTTCCAGACGCCCAAGATAGTCGATAAAACCCTCCAGCTCGATCTTAAAGACTTTGTCCGGACGCCAGCTCGGCGCAACGTCAATATCAAAGCTGCTGTCATCGGCGATTTGGCGGTGATAGCGCAGCGAATCAACCGGATCGTCGGTGGTGCCGACCATGCGCACCTTCATCTGGCGCATGATGCCGCGCGCGGAAAATTCCGGCGTCGCCAGTTGTTCCGCGCAGCGCTGCCAGATAGCAGGCGCGGTGTCCGGGCCAAACAGTGTATCGGTGATGCCAAACGGACGACGCAGCTCAAGGTGCGTCCAGTGATAGAGCGGGTTACCCAAGGTTTTTGGCACCGTTTGCGCCCACGCGAGATACTTGTCGTAGTCGCTGGTGCTCTTGCCGGTAATTAACGATTCATCCACGCCGGCAGCACGCAGCGCGCGCCATTTGTAGTGATCGCCTTCCAGCCAGATTTGGCCGAGGTTGGCGAAGCGACGATCTTCAGCAATCTCCTGCGGATTGAGGTGACAGTGATAATCGTAGATCGGCATGTCCTCAGCGAAGTCGTGGTACAAGCGCCGCGCGATGTCGCTCTGCAGCAGAAAATCTTCATCCATAAAGCGCATTATTGGGCTTCCTGAGCAAAATAGGCGCGGTGGATCGCCAGTTCGACGCCGCGAATTTCAGCCAATCCTTTCAGTCGACCAATCGCCGAGTAGCCGGGATTGGTTTTCTTCTTCAGGTCATCCAGCATTTGGTGGCCGTGGTCGGGACGCATTGGAATCAAATCTTCCTCGCCCGCAGCTTTACGGCGCTGTTCCTCTTCGGCAATCGCCTTGATCACCGCAAACATATCCACATCGCCACCCAAATGCGCGGCCTCGTGGAAGCTGTTGGGGTTCTCTTCCCGTTTGGTGGAACGCAGATGCGCGAAGTAGATGCGCGGGCCGAAGCGTTTGACCATGCCAGCTAAATCATTCTCTGCCAGCACGCCGTACGAGCCGGTACACATGGTGAATCCGTTGGCGGGGCTGCTGACGGTATCGATCATCCACTGCAGATCGTCGGCGTTGGAAACAATGCGCGGTAAGCCAAGAATCGGGCGCGGCGGATCGTCCGGATGCACCGCCATGCGCACGCCCACTTCTTCGGCCACCGCGACAATGGCGCGCAGGAAGGTGGCAAAATTCTCACGCAGTTCGGCTTTACCGATGCCTTCATAACGCGCCAGCTGGGCGCGGAATTGATCCAGCGTGTAACCTTCCTCTGCGCCCGGTAAACCGGCGATGATGTTACGCATCAGGCGGTTACGGTGCTCTTCACTCATCGTCGCAAAGCGTTCAGCGGCCTGGGCGATCTCTTCGGCGCTGTAATCCTGCTCCGCACCGGGACGTTGTAGAATGTGCAGTTCAAACACCGCGAACTCAATCTGATCAAAGCGCAGGGCTTTCGCGCCATCCGGCAGCAGATATTCGAGATCGGTGCGCGTCCAGTCGAGGATCGGCATGAAGTTGTAGCACACGGTTTTGATGCCGCATTGCGCCAGGTTGCGCAGCGACTGCTGATAGTTGCTGATCCAGTGCTGGCAGCGGCCGCTGCCGGTTTTGATCTCTTCATGAATCGGCACACTTTCCACCACCGACCACACCAAACCTGCGGCTTCCACCAGCGCCTTACGCTGCATGATTTCGTCGACTGACCACACTTCGCCGTTGGGGATGTGATGCAGTGCGGTGACGATGCCGGTTGCGCCCGCCTGGCGCGCATCGGCCAGAGAGACAGGATCGTTGGGGCCGTACCAGCGCCAGGTCTGCTTCATGCTGTTACCTCACTCACGATTGGTTGACCAATATTCCTTGCTAGCGTGTTGTTTCAAACATTCACCACGCGATTCGCGGTTAAAACTCTGCTATTTGTCCGGTTAAGTCAACCTGGTGAGTGTTTTTGGTTAACCAGATCACATTTGCGACATCAAGCTGGCGACCACTTTTCGCAACTGTGGTTCACTCCTGGCGAATGGTCATAGATGATTCACTTAGGGAGAACCCGATGAACCGCAGTTTAAATCCAGGGATAACCGCCGCAGGCACCAAACGCACCTTCCGCCATATGCGCTGGTGGGTGCTGGTGCTGTTCTTAGCCGGCGTGACGGTCAATTACATCACGCGTAACTCGTTAGGACTGCTGGCCCCAGAGCTCAAAGACAGCCTTCACATCACCACCGAGCAATATTCCTACATCGTCGGTGCCTTCCAGCTGGCCTATACGTTCTTCCAACCGATTTGTGGCTGGTTGATTGATGTGATTGGCCTGAAAGTAGGCTTCCTGATCTGCGCCTCGGTGTGGGCCATCGCCTGTTTATTCCATGCTGGAGCGGGCAGTTGGCTGCATCTGGCGATTCTGCGTTTTGTTATGGGCAGCGCAGAAGCCGCTGCCACGCCAGCCAACGCCAAAGTAATTGGTGAATGGTTCCCGAAAAAAGAGCGTCCTATCGCCGCGGGTTGGGCGGGTGTCGGATTCTCCCTCGGCGCTATGCTGGCACCGCCGATTATCTACTTTGCCCATGCGGCGTTTGGCGGTTGGCAGGGCGCATTCCTGTTCACCGGCGCGCTGGCACTGGGTTGGGTGTTGCTGTGGTGGTGGCTGTATCGCGATCCCGATCAACATCCTAATTTGTCGAAATCCGAACTGGACTTTATCCGCCAGGACAATGAACCACCTGCGGTGAAACTGCCATTCTTTGCCGCGTTGAAAACCGTATCGAAGAACAAGCGTTTCTACGGCATTGCCATTCCGGCATTCATGGCCGAACCGGCGTGGGGCGTACTGAGTTTCTGGGTGCCGCTCTATCTGGCAAAAGAGCTCGGCATGGATCTGAAACAGATCGTCATGTTCGCCTGGCTGCCATTCCTCGCCGCCGATCTCGGCAGCGCTGCCAGCGGCTATCTGACGCGCCTTTACACTAAGATCTTTGGCTTCACCCAGGTCAATTCAGTGGTCGCCAGTTCGGTAACCGGAGCCTTCCTGATGTTGTCACTGGCTGCGGTGGCGGTGACCAAAGACCCGTATGTGGCGATTGCACTGATTTCGATTGGTGGCTTCGGTCATCAGATCATCTCCTGCATGCTGAGCGCGCTGGTGGTGGAGAAGTTTGATAAAGGCCAGATGGCTACCGTCAACGGCATGCGCGGCTCGTTCGCGTGGATCTCCAGCTTCCTGTTCTCACTGCTGATCGGCGTTACCGCCGACACCATTGGATTTAATCCGCTGTTTGTCGCCATGGGCTTCTTCGACCTGATTGGTGCGGTCTTCCTGATTGCTTTTATTGCTGAACGTCGCGCACAGCGCGCCTGAAAAGAGTAGATAACGATGAAAACGTTAAAAAATTGGTCTTTAGCCGGATCCGATGCGCACCACGTGGCGTTAACCGTCGACGGCAAACACAGGCTGTGTCTGTATGTGCTGGAAACGGGCATGTTCCGCGTGGTGATTAAACGTCAGGGCGCGTATAGCCTTGACCGCACCTGGAGCATCGCCCCAGAAAGCGACGTGCCGTGGGAAGGGCGTCAGCGCGACAGCCTGGCCGGCTTCGCTTTGCCATCGTTCACGCTGGAAGAAGAGGGCGACACGCTGGTGGTCGCCACCGATAAGCTGCGGGTGATCGTCCATCAACCGCTGGCGCTGGAGTGGCAATATTGCGACAGCCACGGCGCATGGCAGCTGCTGACCTGCGACCGTCCAACCAGTGCTTATCAAATCAACGCGCACGGTGACGGCGTGGCGCACTATCAGTGCCGCATGAACGACGATCGTTATTACGGCCTCGGCGAGAAAAGCGGTGATTTGCAGCGTAACGGCCAGCGCTATGAGATGCGTAACCTTGATGCGATGGGCTACAACGCGGCCGCGACCGATCCGCTGTATAAGCATGTGCCGTTTACCATCACGCGCCGCACCGACGTCAGCTTTGGTCTCTATTACGATAATCTCAGCAGCAGCTGGTTTGATTTGGGTAATGAGCTCGATAACTATCACAAGCCGTATCGCCGCTGGCAGGCCGAAAGCGGTGATATCGACTATTACCTGTTTGTTGGCGACAAGGTGCTGGATATCACCAAAGCCTTTGTGCGTCTGACCGGTAAAACGCTGTTCGGCCCGAAATGGAGCCTTGGCTACAGCGGTTCAACCATGCATTACACCGATGCGCCGGACGCACAAAATCAGCTGATGAACTTCATCCGCCTGTGCGAAGAGCACGATATTCCGTGCGATTCGTTCCAGCTTTCGTCCGGTTACACCTCGATTAACAACAAGCGCTACGTGTTCAACTGGAACCACGACAAAGTGCCGCAGCCGGAAGTGATGAGCCAGGCGTTTCACGACGCGGGCTTGCGCCTTGCCGCTAATATCAAACCGTGCCTTTTGCAGGATCATCCGCGTTACAACGAAGTAGCGGAACAAGGCCTGTTTATCCGCGATTCGGAAGAGGATGCGCCTGAGCGTTCGGTGTTCTGGGATGACGAAGGTTCACATCTGGATTTCACCCATCCGCAAGCCGTCGCCTGGTGGCAGGAAAACGTCACCAAACAGCTGCTGGAAAAGGGCATCGATTCCACCTGGAACGATAACAACGAATATGAAGTGTGGGATGGCGAAGCGCGCTGCCACGGTTTCGGTACGCCGATTGCCATCAAGCACATTCGCCCGGTGATGCCGCTGCTGATGATGCGCGCCTCCATGGAAGCGCAGCAGCGCTTTGCGCCAGAAAAGCGCCCGTTCCTGATTTCCCGTTCGGGCTGCGCCGGTATGCAGCGCTATGTGCAAACCTGGAGCGGCGATAACCGCACCAACTGGACCACGCTGCGTTACAACATCCGCATGGGATTGGGCATGAGCCTGTCCGGGTTGTACAACGTGGGACATGATGTGGGTGGCTTCTCCGGTGATAAGCCAGATGCAGAACTGTTTGTTCGCTGGGTGCAGAATGGCGTGATGCATCCGCGTTTCACCATTCACTCGTGGAATGACGATCACACCGTCAATGAACCCTGGATGTATCCGGCGGCTACGCCTGCGATCCGCGCCGCGATTGAACTGCGTTATCGTCTGCTGCCTTATCTCTATACGCTGCTGTGGCAGGCGCATGCTGACGATGAACCGATGCTGCGTCCGACTTTCCTCGATCATGAACAGGATGCGCAGACGTTCGCCGAGTGCGATGAGTTTATGCTGGGCCGCGATCTGCTGGTGGCCAGCGTGGTCGAGCCCGGTCAGCGCCAACGTCGTTTGTGGCTGCCTGACAACCAAACCGGCTGGTATGACTTTGCCAGCCAGCAATGGTACAGCGGCGGTCAATGGATCACGCTGGCAGCACCGCTGGAAACCCAGCCGATGCTGGTGCGCGCCGGCGCGGGCTTACCGCTCAGCGAGCGCCTGCGTCATGTTGATGCTAAAACCGACGATCGCCGCACTTTGCAGCTGTTCCCGCTGAAAGGCAAAGGCGTCAGCCACGGTGTGCTGTTTGAGGATGATGGCGAAAGCTGGGGTTATCAGCAGGGCAATGCGCTATGGCTCAACTGGGAAATGCGCAGCGATGCGGAGGCAATCCACCTCAACTTCCAGCGCAAAGGCAGCTTCCAGCCGGCCTGGCAAACGCTGAACGTGATGTTGCCGCCGGGTGAACAGCGCCAGCTGTTTATTGATGGCGTAGCGGTGGATAAGGCGCAGGCAGAAGCGGTGTTAGCGGATATTGCTGCGGCGTAATCTTTGTTATGGGTCGCCCTGAATGGCGGCCCTACATCAATATTGTATTCGTAGGATGCGCATCAATGCGCACCTGGAATAAAGCCAATAGGTCAGTCAATTAACTCTTTCGCCCGCGCCAATAGAAACGCGGTAACCGTTGTCGCGTCGCTGATCTTTCTTGCCAGAATCAGTTCAAGAAACGCATCGATTTTAATTTTCTTCGCGGTTAGTTCCACCTCTTCCGCATCCAGATTTTGCCCCTGATTCGCCATTCACATTTTCTGAATTAACGTGCCATCGCCTGTTTTAGGGCGTTTAGAAAGACCGTGACGCGCGTTGGCAAATGACGCGCGGTGGGAAACAGCGCCCAGACGCCGAGCAGCTGCGGTCGCGCATCTCGCAAGCCAATCTCAATCAGTTCACCGGCCGCCAATTCCTGCTGCACATCACAGGCAGAGAGCTGGGCGATGCCGCTGCCGGCCACACATAAGGTACGTACACCTTCCACATTGCTGCCGCTGAAACGGCCTTCAACGCTGACGCTGGAAATATGATCGTCGACCATAAAACTCCATTGCGGCACGCCGGATAAACGCAGGCAGTTATGCTGATGCAAATCGGCCAGCAGTTGTGGAGTGCCGAAGCGCGCTAAGTAGTCTGGAGAAGCACAGAGCACGCGCGGATTATCCGCCAGCCGCTGCGCCACTAACCGCGAATCCCGCAGCGGGGCGATGCGAATGGCGACATCGTAGCCGAGCCCAACAATATCGGTGACGTTATCGCTGAGTTGGAAATCGATCTTGAGTTCGGGATTTTCCGCCATCAGGGCGGGCAGCAGCGGAATGATGGTACGACGGCCAAAGCCAGAAGGGGCGGTGATGCGCAGCTGGCCGGTTGCGCCTTGTTTATCCGGCGAGAACAGATCACGCGCGCTCTGTTCGGTTTCCATTAGGGTTTTGGCGTAGGGCAAAAACTCTTCACCTTCATCCGTCAGCGCGATGGCGCGGGTGGTGCGATGCAGCAAGCGCACGCCGAGATCTTCCTCCAGCGAGGCGAGTCGGCGCGATACTGTCATCGGCGTGGTGTTCAGTCGCCGCGCGGCCTGTGTCAGGCTGCGCGTCTGGGTGACCATCAGGAATACTTCAACATCCTTAGAGTTCATTGTAACGATTTCCGTTATACAGACGTATCATCATCGGCCATTTTTGTCCCTGTGGCGACCTAATATACTGCTCTCTGTAGATAATCCGCATTTAGAGAACAATATGAGTGATAAACATCTTTTTCAGAGCGGGACACTGAACCGGCTGGCGCTGAAAAATCGCATCATGGTGGCGCCCATGACGCGCATCTCCGCCAGCGTCGACGGCATACCGGGCGAGCGTATGCAGCACTATTATCAGCGCTTCGTGCGCGGCGGCTTTAGCGCCATCATTACCGAAGGCCTTTATATCGATGAAGCCTGGTCGCAAACCTATGCGTTTCAGGCCGGGCTGGTTAACGCCAAACAGAGCGCTGGCTGGCGCGCAATCACCGACCGCATACATCAGCGCGGCGGCAAAATCATTGCGCAATTGATGCATGCCGGAGCGATATCGCAGGGCAACATTTATCGACCGGATACGCTCGCGCCCTCAGCCATCCAGCCGCGCGGAGAACAGCTCGGTTTCTATCACGGTCATGGCGCCTATCCGCTGCCGCGTGAAATGGATGAAGAGCAGATCCAGCAGGTGATCGACAGCTTTGCGCACACGGCGGCGCGGGCAGTTGGCGAAGCGGGTTTTGATGGCATCGAAATTCATGGCGCAAACGGCTATCTGCTTGACCAGTTCTTCACCGATTACACCAATCAGCGCAGCGATCGCTGGGGCGGCGATATCGTGGCACGTTTATCTCTGACGCTGGCGGTGATCGCCGCAGTGCGCCAGCGCGTAGGGCATGATGTTACGCTGGGAATTCGCCTCTCGCAGGGCAAAGTGAATGATTTCCAGCACAAATGGCGTGAAGGCGAAGCGGGCGCGCGTCAAGTATTCGCCGCGATCGCTGAGGCCGGCGTGGATTATCTGCACCTGACAGAATATGACGCGCTGCAACCGGCGTTTGCGGATTCGCCGCTGTCGCTCGTACAAATTGCGCGTCAGGCGGCACCGAATTTGCCGATTATCGCCAATGGTGCGTTAAGTGATGCCAGCACGGCGGCGCAGGCGCTGGAGCAGGGCGCGGATTATGTGTCGATTGGCAAAAGCGCACTGGCGAATCCCGACTGGCCGATGCGGATTCGTGATGCTGTGGAGCTGCGCGTCTTTGATAAAAATCTGCTAGCGCCGTCTGCAGATGTAAAAAACTGCGAGTTGGTTTGAGCATAATCGCGTGAATCGGTCGCCATTTATGGCGACCATTCGGTTATTGTGCAAAGGCCCACGTCAATTTGCCGTCATCGGAGACCAGCTTTTCCAGCTTCTTCTCGTTCACTTTCTTGCGTGCGCCTAACCGATCCGCCGTCAGCGCGCCGCTATCACTGTGCGCAATTACCGTGTCTTTCGGCACGCTGGTCATCTTCTCAGCGATGGTTTCGATCGCTTTGACGTAACCACTGCGGTTATTGAGGTCAAAGTTCTTCAGCGGGAGCTGCGTTTCCAGCCATTTGCCCCAATAGAATTCGAGGAACGGCGGCGGGTTCTGCTCTTTATCAAAACCAATGTCGCGCACGAAATAGACCAGCGAGCGATATTCATCATTCTGCATGTGCTGGCGGCCCAGTTCTTTCGGCAGCGCATCCGGTTGGATTTTGCCTGATGGCGTGTCCAGCCACACCAGATGTGCCGCTTCCATTTTTTGCCAGAAGGCGGACATGGTTTTCAGGCTGCGGAAGTCATTAGTAATGCGTACCTGCACCGGTGTGTTAAGACCGGCGATATCAGCGAAATTACTGAAAGTATGATGACCATCGGTGAGGTAAAGCACATTATCCGGTGCAATCACCGCCGTTTTCATCGGGCCAGGTTCGCTGCCGACAGGGGCTTTACAGCGGAAGCTGCTGGGCTGCGAGAGACGTGATTGACTATCAAATTTATCGACGCCTTTCTGTCCCATGCTTTCGCAGTAATCATCAAACAGTTTTTTCGGTTCGGCTTCATAACGATGCTGTTTGTAATCCAACTGACGATAGCCAATCGCGGCCTGCGTCGGATGAAGCTGCGCTAACTGCACTTGCACAATATCACCGGCTTTGATGTCGGCGGGCAGCGCGGCGGATGCCTGTCCGGCTGACCACAACAGCGCCAGTATTGACCACGGTGTTCTCATTCCCTTTCCTCAAATCGCCCATTACAGATGCGCACAATAGCATTAGTGTCATTTTACCGCTTTAGTGTTGTCGCTCGCGGTTGCCCAGTTGCAACCGGTTATCCAGACATCTGACCACACGGAGCTTTGATTATGGCACTCGCTGCTGTGCAACCGGCAAAATTGCAACACACCGTTATCGATCCCAGCGTGCGTATGCGCGAAAGCCAGATTGGCGCGCAATGTGAAGTGCTGGCCGAAACCTATATCGAATACAGCGAACTCGGCGACTTTTCCTATCTCGGTGAGCACTGCTGTGTCGCCGATGCGCAGATTGGACGCTTTACCGCCATTGCCAATCATGTGCGGATTGGCGCGCCCAATCATCCGATGGATCGCGCTTCGCAGCACCGTTTCACCTACTGCCCGGAATACTACGATGGGCAGGCGGAGCGCGATAATGGCTTCTTTGCCGAGCGACGCGCCGATCGTGTGATTATTGGTAATGACGTGTGGATTGGGCATGGCGTGATCGTGCTGCCGGGTGTCACGGTGGGGGATGGCGCGGTGCTGGCGGCCGGTGCGGTGGTGACGAAAGATGTACCCCCTTACACCATTGTCGGTGGCGTGCCAGCCAAAGTGATCCGTGCGCGTTTCGCTGCGGATATTGCCGCGCAACTGCAGGCAATTGCCTGGTGGAACTGGCCGCTGGAGAAATTGATGACGAATCTGGCGGATTTCCAATCATCCGATCTCCGCGCCTTCTGCCAGCGGCACGGCAGTTAAGCGCGTTGTAAGCACCCCTTGTTGACGCAGCTACCGTAAGCAATCTCAAAACACCCTGTTTTTGCGATTGCTTGCGATGTGGATTAGACCGGCGGATGCACTACCAGCGCCGACAGCACCGCTTCCTGTGGCAGCCCGACATGCAGCAAAATCTGCTGGCGATAATGCTCATCGGCGTCACGCGCATCGTCGCTGAGCAACACGCCCACTTCATTGACGTTCTTGCCAGCCACCTGCACCTTGTCACGCGCGGCACTGCGCATCCATTCGTACTCGATATCAATGTGGCCGGTATCAATACAGCGAATGCCATGCTGGCTGAGATCGTAAGCCAGCACCGTTGCGGTTGGGCCGAGCGACATCAGCACCATATCGTAATCGCGTGCGTGCGCCAGGACGGCGCTGTAGAGATCGTTGTAGACCGAGAAGGCATTGCGATTGAGCGTGGTGATGCGTTTAATCTCCCGTGCGTCATCAAGCAGATCGTTACCGATGCCGAGACGCGTGCCGCTGCCTTCCACAATTAATATCTTTTTATCGCTGAACAGCTGCTTGAACTTATTAAACACGCGAACCGCCTGCTGCTTGTCCTTATAATCGTGATAGGGACGCGTAACGGAGGTGTTGCCGTAGCGGTAATCTTTCTTTAATAAGCTTTCATAATGGCGAAAATAAAATGCTTTATGAAAAAACCAGAATAGGGCCGAACCAAAACGCATATTCGCGGTGCCGCGAAAGGCATCGGGCATACACAATAAACACGGATTCTTCGGCTGACTTCCGCGCCGTAATATCTCTTTAAGGCGAATAGAGAGTCGTTCATCAAAAGATTGAAAACCGATATTCTTGAACAAGGTCATTTCCAGTTCGCCATCGCCATAGCGGCTTACGGAGAGCTTGTCGTTGTTGAGCAGCAGGTCAATGGTTTGCTCAGGCGACATCACCGGATATTGCCGGGCACGCGCATTGGCAACGGGAAATTTAAAAGCAGCGTGTGTGAGTTTAAAAGGAAAACGTAATTTACGATAAAAGAAATCTGCGCTAATCATCATAACCTTCTTTTTATGGCGGACTTGCCGCAGAGCAGTTATGTGATTTATATCACGCTCAATCGAGGATAACAGTCTGAGGAAACTCTCAAAAATATATTTAGGTATAATCGCTAATCAATTTAAAAACTCTTAAATAAAGACTGCGGAAATGAAAGTGTAATAAAAATGCGCTTATCCGCGCTGCTGCGAAAATCGTTGCCAGGAATAATCGCAGCGGTACTTTTATGATCTATTAAGTTATTTCAATTAATGTCTAACTGTGAAAGCGATTTTCCGGCTTTACTAAGCCTAAACGATCGCGCAGCGTGCCCGGCTGATAGTCGCTGCGGAAGACGCCTGTGTTCTTCTAACGTAGAAGTCACAAAAACGCGCAGCATGGCCATATTCCGTTATCAAAAAATGCGAATTTTCCTCACTAATGATTAATTCTCTCAACGAAAATGAAACGTGATTTCAGTCACACATTGAACGAGGCGCTAGCTGGCAGCCATTAGCCAAACTACATTCATTAGCGGAGCTAACGACACACCTCGCAACGGGTTTTTACTAAACGGTAACGTACGTTAAAATTCTGTTGATTTTATGTGGGGTTATTTTTGAGGTTTTTCGATGAAAATGGTTGAGGGATTAGCATGGTTAACAAACTAACCAGTATCGTGCTCGCGATTCTGGCGATTGCCTTGCTGTACATGGGCGGCAAGCTGTTAATGCTGGGCGGCAGCGCCTTCTATGCGCTGATGGCAGTGGGCTTACTCATTACCGCAATTTTACTGTTCCGCAACCAGCGCAGCGCGCTGGCGCTGTATGCGGTGCTGATGTGGATTACGCTCGCCTGGATTATCTGGGAAGTGGGCTTTGATAAATGGCAGTGGATCCCACGCGGTGACCTGTTCGGTGTGATCGGTCTGTGGCTGGCGATGCCGTGGGTGGTGAAACCGCTGTATCGCGGCGAACGCCGTTTCCACGGCTTCCTCGGCGGCACCGTGATTATCATGATTGTGGTGGTGATTGGTCTGTGCTTCTACGATCCGATTCCGCAGCAAGGCACCATCAGCAATGCCCGCGAACAGAACAGCGAGCAGGGCGCCGCTAACGACTGGACCGCGTACGGTGGTTCGTCTGACGGCCTGCGTTTCTCATCGCTGAATCAGATCAGCAAAGAGAACGTCAAAAACCTCGAAGTTGCCTGGACATATCACACTGGCGATCTGCGTCAGGATGCGGATGCCAGCGAATACACCTTCGAAGCCACGCCGCTGAAAGCCAACGGCATGCTGTACTTCTGTACGCCGCATAATGAAGTGCACGCGCTTGATCCGGAAACCGGCGCGGTGAAGTGGAAATTCACCCCGAACAAAGATCGCTCTTACCTGCAGCAGCATCAGACCTGTCGCGGCGTAAGCTACTACCAAGAAACCCCGATTGCCGCGCAGGATAGCGCAGCGAATCCGGCTATCTGCCGTAAGCGTATCTTTAACGCCACCACCGATGCGCAGCTGATTGCGCTGGATGCCGACACCGGTAAACCGTGTGCTGATTTCGGTCAGAACGGTGTGGTTGATCTGCACGCCAACATGGGTGAAGTGCGTCCCCATGCGCTGATGCAAACTGCTGCTCCGCTTGTCGCGGGCAAGCTGGTGATCGTTGGCGGTTCCGTGATGGATAACGGCTTCAACAGCGGCAACCCGTCAGGCGTGATTCGTGCGTACGACGTGCAAAGCGGTCGTCTGGTGTGGAACTTTGATCCGGCCAACCCGCAAAACACCGCACCCATCGCTGCCGGTCAAAACTACCCGCAGGACACGCCAGTAGCGTGGGGCACGCTGAGTGCTGACCTGAAAAACGGTTTAGTCTATGTGCCGTTTGGTAACGCTTCACCGGATGAAGTGGGCATTGAGCGCGATCCGAACAGCAACACCGAGAAGTTCCGCGATGCGCTGGTGGCGCTGGATTTGCAAACCGGTGCGTTCAAATGGCGCTATCAGAGCTCCAACC
>NZ_DALYOQ010000060.1:0-279 GCF_031974595.1 Pantoea sp. CTOTU46764
ATCGAGTTACCGCCCGGCGAATTGGCCGGTAAGCGATCGGGGATTGCCTGTGAAAATACGCCGAGCGTGGCGATTTGCGACAGCGCGCAAGTCAGCGAGCGCATGCCGACCGCCGCCGGGGCTTCGCAGTTCATCACCGTGCCCGGCGGCAGAATGGCGCGCGTTGGCCGCAAAGTGCCGGCGTTGAGCAGCAGGTTACGATCCAGCGTCGACAGCACATACGTCACGCCGACCAGCGCCAACGGATGACCCTCCCGTCCGCCGGTTGGCATGTTCAGC
>NZ_DALYOQ010000060.1:289-29902 GCF_031974595.1 Pantoea sp. CTOTU46764
GCTGCGGATCGCTGCCGGTATAATCGAGTTCCAGCGTGTCGCCGCTGACGCGCAAGGTGATCGCCACGCGACACGGGAAGCCGCCTTCACCATCTTCGTCGGCAAAATCGGCGTAGAAGTATTCACCATCCGGAATGGTGTTGATGATGCTACGCGCCTGCGCCTCGGCGTAATCGAGAATGCCTTCAATGCCTTGCAGAAAATCGGTGACGCCAAAGCGCGCAATGATGTCGTGGATCTTACGTTCACCGACGTTAACCGAGGCGATCTGCGCTTTGAAGTCGCCCCAGTTCTGCTCCGGCGCACGCACGTTGAGGCGCATGATGCGCGCCACTTCCTCATTCAGTTCGCCGTTGCGCACAATTTTCAGCGGCGGAATGCGAATCCCTTCCTGCACGATATCGGTGAGTGAGCGCGATAAAGACGCGGGCACTGCGCCGCCGACGTCGGTGTTGTGGATGTGCCCCACCACAAAGCAGACAATTTCGCCGCTATGAAACACCGGTTTCCAGATATGGATATCCGGGGAGTGCGTGGCGACGTTACCGGCGTAGGAATCGTTGGTGATGCAGATATCGCCTTCTTCGTAGCTGTCGATCAATGCCAAAACCGGGCCGTAATCAATTCCGCTGTACCAGGGTGCGCCGAAGCTGCGCGGTGAAGCAAACGCCAGGCCGTCGCGGCTGACAATCTGGCAGGAGAAATCTTCCGTCTCTTTGACGAAAGTGGAGTGCGCGGTGCGCATCAAGGTGAAGGCCATCGCATCGGCGGCGGCCGCGCAGTAGTTGGCCAGAATTTGCAGGTTACGTCCGTCAATCGCCATGTTAGTTCGCCTCCACTGGCGTGATCAGCAGGTTGCCAAAGCTATCCACATCCACTTTCATGTTGGGCGGCACGCAGGTGGTGCAGTCGTCCTGCGCCACAATCACCGGGCCGATCAGCTGATGTCCGGCGCGCAACGTGGCGCGCAACACCACATCCACCTGATGCGCCGCGCCATCGATCCACGCGCTAACCTGCTGCGCCACCTCAACCGGTGCGTCGGCGGCGGCCAGCTGATTGAGCGTCGGTTTCGGCGTGGGCGAGGCGATCACTAAGCGCAAGTTGATGATTTGCACCGGCGCGTCGGCATCAAAGTGACCAAACAGCTGCTGATGCTGGCGATCAAACGCGTTATGCAACGCCGCGACATCGGCCTGCGCCAGCCAGTGCGGCTCCAGCGCCACTTCAATTTCAAATGACTGGCCGCGATAGCGCATGTCAGCGCTGTAATGCAGCGTGAACGGCATATTTGCGCCGTGCTGGCTGCTGAGCCAGCTGCGCGCGCGCAGGCTCAGCGCCTCGGCTTCGGTCGCCATACGATCCGCCAATGAAGCATCGAGATCGCTATACAGCGTGCGGATAAAGTCGTTACGGATATCCGCCACTAAACCGCCGAGCGCGGACAATACGCCTGGCGTCGGCGGCACAATCACACCTTTCATGTTCAGCTCGCGCGCCAGGAAGCAGCCCATCATCGGACCTGCGCCGCCAAAGGCGAGGAACCAGAATTCACGCGGATCGAGGCCGAAGCGCGACAGCAAACCGCTGGTGTCGCCATACATGCTGGAGATCGCCAGCTCGATGGCGGTTTCGGCGGTCTCTTCAATGCTGATGCCGAGCTTATCCGCCAGCGGCTGCCACGCGGCGCGCGCGGCGGCGACATCCACTTGCACCGCGTTGTAGCCGAGATCGCCGTGACCAATCATGCCGCAGGCGGCAAAGGCATCAGTGGCGGTTGGCTGCGTGCCGCCGCGCTGGAAGCACACCGGACCTGGCAGCGATCCGGCGCTGTCCGGCCCCATTTGCAGCACGCCTTGATTATCGATCCACGCCAGCGAACCGCCGCCCTGCCCAACGGACGTCACCGCCACCGACGGAATGTAGATCGGGAAATCACCGATGATTTCGCCGTTACCCTGCGCGACCTGGCCTTCAACGATCACCGCCACGTCGGCGCTGGTGCCGCCAATATCAAGGCTAAGGATTTTGTCGAAGCCACAAGCGCTGGCGAGGAAGCTGGCACCGATCACGCCCGATGCGGTGCCGGACAGCACCATCTGCACGCATTCACTTTTCGCCTGCTCGACGCCCATCACGCCGCCGTTGGATTTGGTGATGCGTGGTGGCGGTTTAACGCCCATGGTTTTTAGCGCGCGCTCAAACGATTCGAGGTAGTTGATCACCATCGGCTGCACGTAGGCGTTGATGGTGGCAGTAATGGTGCGTTCGTATTCACGAATGATCGGCCAGATATCGGCGGAACAGGAAGTGAGCAAGTCGGGCGCGTGTTGATTAATGATGGCTTTCACCGCCGCTTCGTTGTGGCGGTTGCGATAGCTGTGCAGCAGCGATACCACAATCCCCTGACAACCGGCGGCGCGCGCGGCGTTGATCGCCTTCAGCACGCTTTGCCGATCGACCTCGGTCAATACGTTGCCGTGGCGATCGGTGCGCTCTTTGATGGCAAACACCCGATCGCGCGAAATCAGCGGTGCCGGGCGGCGCGAAAACAAGTCATGAATGTGCGGGATCTTCAGGCGCGCCAGCTCCAGCACATCGCAAAAACCTTCAGTGGCGAACAGCGCCAGCTTTACGCCGCGCCGTTGGATCACCGCATTGATACCAACGGTGGTGCCGTGCGTGAAGTAGTCAATCTGTTTTGGATCAAGGCCATCGCGCTGCTGCAGCTGGGTTAATCCAGTGAGGATTTCACTGCCGGGCTGATCCGGCCGTGACAGCACTTTCAACGTGTGAATCTGATTGGTGTGTTCATCCAGCACGGCGAAATCGGTAAACGACCCGCCAATATCGACGCCAACGCGGTAACCCATGTGAAAACTCCAGTGTCAGGAGGGAGGAAATTCCATCAGTTTTTGCGGATCCTGCACCACGCGCCAGCCGAGGCGTTGGTACAGCTGATGCGCATCATTGGTCGAGAGCATCCAGCGGTGCACTGTGGCCAGTTCCGGATGCGTACGCACACAGCTCGCCAGCCAGCTTCCCAATCCGTGACCGCGCCAGTTTTCATCAATCATCACGTCACACAGCCAGCCGAAACGGGTGTAATCGGTTACCAATCTTGCAAAGCCAATCTGCTGATCCTGGTGATACAGCCCGAACGGCAATGAACCAGCAAAGGCGCGCTCGGTTTTGGCACGCGGCTGGTCTTTCGCCCAGTACGATTTTTCCGTCAGCTGTTGGTGGATGTAATCAAAATCCAGCCTGGCGCGTTGGGTGGAGAGCGTGAAGGCATCGCGTTGCCAGGTCTGATCAGGAATGGTGAGTGTGCTCATAACAACTCCTTGTAACGGTTGAAAACAGTGTAAAAGCGACGCGCTGAGTTTACTGGCTGAAGCGCGGGTGTTTATCCGCAAGATACGGTGAATTTGGCGATGAGAAGAAATTTTATGCTGTGGCGGTCGGTCGCCGAGTAAACGTGGCTGATACACACGAGAGGGTTCCGGCTTTGCAGACGTGTCTTGATTCGGGCCTGTTATACGCTGCACTAACATGCTCGCCGCCACGCGATCGCATAAGTCCGTCGGCTCACAACACTTTTAAAAACTTGATGGAAAATTCTTATGATCGATTTATTCAAACATGATGAAACTCATTATTACCAACGAGCCAGCGGCGACCTGGTCATGGGCAACACTAAACCTCTACAAGAATTCGGTACCATCGAACTGGTTATTGGTGAAGAACGCTTTTTCATCCCGGTTGATGAGAATGGCTTCTGGCGCTGGAAAAGTGACACAGCGTATGAAGACGGCAATTACAGCTTTTCCATACGCCAGTTTGATGAGGCTGGCAACCTCTCGCACCCGACGCAGGGCGTGATCATTGTCGATACCCTTCCGCCGGAAGCCCCACTGTTAATCAAACTGTACGATGACTTCGGTGCAGACAAGCGCGGCTTTGAGCCCGGTGAAACCACCGATGACAAGCGCCCGGAGCTGACCGGCGTAGCGCAGAAAGGCACCACGGTTTTCCTCATCAATGACCAGGGTAAAAAAATCGGCAGCGCGATCGCGGATAAAACCACCGGCGTATGGAAGATGGAACCTTCTCAGGATCTTGACGAAGGCAGCAATGAGCTGCGCCTTGTCGCCCAGGAAGTCTTTGGCGGCGTGACCCGCGAAGGTTCCCCTTCTGCGCCTTTCAGCATTATTGTGCACAATGACAGCCCCCTGCCGCCAGATACCATCACCATTACCCATGCTATCGATGACGTCGGAAGCGCCACCGGCCCCCTGAACAACGGCGCGCTGACTGATGACACCCTTCCGGAACTGCGCGGTACCGCATCGGCTGGCAGCAGCGTTATCGTCTACTATCGCCTTGTTGGCAGCAACACCTGGCTGGGCAGCGCCACCGCCAACCTGAACGGCGAAAGCTGGAGCTGGACGCCAGACAGCGCACTGGCCACCGGTCAGTACGAGTTCCAGGCCAGCATCGGCAACACCGCCAGCGCGCTGTTCACCCTCGACATCGCCAATGCTGCTGACATCCAGAGGAAAACCCGCATTGAATCGGTAGAGGATAATGTGGGTAGCTGGCAGGGTCCGCTCAGTCACCGCGCCATCACCGATGACGCCACCCCAACCTTCAGCGGTCGCGGCGAAGCCAACGGCAAAGTGGTGATTCGATACGGCCAGCCGGGCCTGTCAAACAGCTCCGTGGTTGTCGATGTCGACAGCAGCGGTCGCTGGACGTGGACGCCGGCTTCCGGTTTGCCGACCGGCAGCTGGAACTTTGAGGTGCAGCCGCAGGGCAGCACGAACTGGTCAGACACCTTCTCGCTGAGCATTAGCGGCAGCGGCGGCTTTGACCCGATAATCACCCACGCTTACGATAACGTCGGCACGCCGGTTAACCTGGCTAACGGCGACACCACCGATGACACCACGCCAACCCTGCATGGCCGCGCGGAAGCCAACAGCACCCTGACCCTGCGCTACCGCAGCGGAACCGGCAGCTACACCTCGGTTCAGGTTGATGCCGACAGCGCAGGCGACTGGAGCTGGACGCCACCCGCGCTGGCCAACGGCAGCTGGAACTTTGAAGTGCAGAAAGCCGGCCAGAGCGGCTGGAATGCGTTATCACTCATCATCGATACCACTTCTGACCGCACTCCGCTTATTGAATACGCCAGCGATAACGTCGGCAGCCTGCGCGACGATCTCTTCAATGGCGACACCACCGACGACGCCACGCCAACCCTGCACGGCACCGCTGCGGCCAACAGTGATTTCAGCCTGCGCTATCGTCTGGGCAAAGGAAGCTGGATCACCATTAAGCTGACCGCCGACAACAAGGGGAACTGGAGCTGGACGCCATCGGCGCTGGAGAACGGCCAGTGGACCTTCGGGGTTCAGAAAGCCGGTCAGAGCGGCTGGAACAACATGGTTTTGCACATCGATACCACCTCCGACCGCAGCCCGGAAATTGCGTTTGCTGAGGATAACGTCGGCAGCCAGCAGGATGATCTGCACAGTGGTGATACCACCGATGACACCACCCCGACCCTGCACGGTACCGCCGCCGCCATCAGCCTGGTTTATCTGCAGGCGAAAAAGGGGACGGATACACAGATTTTCAGCGTGCAAGCGGATTCGAGCGGCAACTGGGAGTGGACGCCCTCCACTGAGCTTGCATTGGGCGATTGGACGTTCAAAGTCAGTAAATCGAAGAATTCCGGGTTTGGTGATGCCTTTGATTTGAATATTAAGACGTCGTCAGAGTTTTCTTATATGATTGATTTTGATAACCCACCAGCCGGTGTCCCAACCACTTTGGACAATCGATTATTTTATGAGTTTGGAAATGGGGTCAAACTTTGGACTTTTAATTTAATAACAAAGGGTGATGCATCGTTAGTTTCTACAAAATTAATTGGTGAACCTTCATTAGGTACGCAATCACTTCATCTTCCTAATGCACAACTAATTAGATTTTATTTTGACTCTAAAGATGCTTATGCACATCTCGCGACAAACTTTAGCTTTGATATTTATAACCCCGACTTACAGTATATTCCGATCTGTATAAAGCTAACCCCTCAGTCTGGCCTGGGTGGAGTAAAAACATATGAGAAAATAATGAAACCAGGTATTAATCACATCAGCCTCGGAGACCTTATTGACTTAACAAAGGTTAGCCCTGGACTTCTTAGCGAAGTATCAATATGGAATAATAATGCAGGCCCCAATGCTGCCAACCCTCCCATCTTATTTGATAACTTTAGCTGGGAATCAAGAGCCAGCAGTATCGGCAATTTTTCAATAGCCTCTGAAGAGAACGACCTGCATTCTTTCTCTGGCATTGAGGAATTTGCGCAATCTGAAGCATTTGGAAGCGAAGCCAGAATCGACACATTAGAAATTACCGGTAAAGATCAGCTGTTGGATCTCAACGCATTGCGCAGCAAAATCGACTCCATTGAGATCTTCGATATCACCGGAGCCGGCAACAACATCCTGAAGCTGGATCTCAACGCCCTGCTCCAGCACGGCGAAAAAGAGCTGTTTATTGAAGACGGTAAAACGCAGCTGATGGTGAAAGGCAACGCAGGCGACGTGGTGCAGCTGAAAGATATTCTGCCTGCAGGCAGCAATTTAAGCGAATGGCAGCATCAGGAAGGCACGGTGACCGTGGCGGGCGTGGAATATCAGGTTTATCGTCACGACGATGCGGAATTGCTGGTGCAGCAAGGGGTGAAAACAGAGCTGGTTTAACAGGCATGAGTTAATCGATAAAAACGATTAAATAAAAGCCATCGCTGATAGCGCGATGGCTTTTATATTGCAAAAAAGAGTTTTGTCGCGGCACGATTATTCGCGTGGAATGGATGGTGACTTATTTATAACGTGGCATCGCACAATTATTTTGCTGCTGCGCAAGGTGCGGTTAGTTACGCTAATGAGCTGCTTTAGTCCAGGTCGCCATAAATGGCGCCCCGACAGAACCTCGCATTCGTAGGGTCGCCATTTATGGCGACCTTTATTCCACAAACATAAATAACTCAACCAAACTCCACCGAATTCTGTTTCGAAATCAGCGATCGCAACGGCACGCTGCTTTTCATAATCGGTGATTTAATCACGATATAGCTGAAATATTTATCGATGCCAATCTGCGCATCCAGCATCTTTTCAATCACTTCCTGGTAATGTTCAATGCTGCGGGTAATAAAGCGCAGCAAATAGTCGTAGCCGCCGGTAATTAAATGGCATTCCATTAATTCATCCACCTCACGCACCGCGTTTTCGAATTTCATAAAATCTTCGCGGCGATGGCCAGAGAGCGTGACTTCGGTAAATACCGTCACGGAATCGGTGATTTTGGTGAGATTGATGTGGGCTTCGTAACCGTTGATAAATCCGGCTTGCTCCAGACGCTTGACGCGTTGCAGGCACGGACTGGGCGAAAGCCCAACGGCATCGGCGAGATTGACGTTGCTGATACGGCCATCTTTCTGGAGTTGCACCAGAATATTGATGTCGATGCGGTCGAGTTTCATTAAGCCGTTCATAGCACCCCTCATTGCCAACCGATTAGGTTTAACCTCCCGAAGATATAACACGCTTTAAGGTAAATGTGCTATCTCGTTAACTGGTTATACCAGCGGGAGGTTTTCAAATTACTGCAATAATTTCAATGAGGAAGCGCTTTTTAACCCAGTCGACCACTGGCACGCGCCAGCGCGATATCAAAGATATGCAGCGCTTCTTCCAGTTGCGAATCGGTGGTGACCAGCGGCGCGAGGAAGCGCACGGTGTTGCGATGAATACCGCATTTAATCAGCAGCAAACCTTCCTGACAGGCGCAGTCGAGGATTTTCTGCGTCATCGCCGCATCCGGCTTTTTGGTCTCGAAATCCACGATCTCAACCGCCTGCATAAAGCCAATGCCGCGCACATCGCCGATGCAAGCATACTTCTCGGCCAGCTGTTGCAGGCGCGCGTTGAGCAGCTCGCCGAGCTGATTGGATCGCGCCAGCAGATTGTCGTTCTCCAGCAGATCCAGCACCGCCAGCGCCGCCGCACAGGCCAACGCGTTGCCGCCGTAAGTACCGCCTAAACCGCCCGGCTGTGGCGCATCCATGATCGCCGCTTTACCGACCACGCCTGAGATCGGCAAACCGCCGCCGATGCTTTTCGCCACCGTTACCAGATCCGGCGTGATGCCGAGATGCTGGAAAGCGAACATCTTGCCAGTACGACCAAAGCCGGTCTGCACTTCATCGAGAATCAGCACAATGCCGTGCTTCTCGGTGATGCGGCGCAGCGCCTGCATAAAGTGAGCGCCAGCCTGCAGGAAGCCGCCATCGCCCTGCACCGGTTCGATGATGATCGCCGCCACGCGTTCTGGCGCAATCTGCACCGCGAACAGCTGATCCAGCGCTTTTAAGCAATCGTCATCGCTGACGCCGTGAAAGGCATTCGGGAACGGCAAACGGTAGATATCGGATGGGAACGGGCCGAAGTTCTGTTTGTAAGGCGCGGACATGCCGGTCAGCGTGGTGCCGAGCAATGTGCGGCCATGAAACGCGCCGTCGAAAGCGATAATGCCGCTGCGTTTGGTGTGGGCGCGCGCAATTTTCACGGCATTTTCTACCGCTTCCGCGCCGCTGGTGAAGAACACGCTTTTGAAATCTTCACCGTTGCCGACCAACGCATTGAGGCGCTTCGCCAGCTCAATGTAGCCCGGATACGCCACCACCTGGAAACAGGCGTGCGACACCAAACCGAGTTGTTTAGTGACCGCGTTGACCACCGCCGGATGATTATGACCAACGTTGAGCACGCCGATGCCGCCGACAAAATCGAGATAGCGATTGCCTTCCACGTCCCACACTTCGCTGCCTTTCGCTCGCTCGATCACCAACTGATGCGCAGTGATGACGCCACGTGGCACATGCTGCTCACGCGCGTCCAGTAACAGGCTGTTATCGGAATATGTTTGCTGCTCCGCCATGACATTCTGCATTTTTAAAACCCCTTTCCACGTAACGTTCGGATGGCTCAAGTATCGCAACCTGTTGGTTTCTCACGCTGCCGTAATCCAGCGGGCAGCGGCATTTCCTGTCAAAATCCACCGCCAATCAGCAGGGAAATTCTGCACCCAGCGCATGCCGTGCCAGCGCCGTCAGCGTCTGGATGCCGTGCGGAATCAGCTGATCGTTGAAGTCGTAGGCCGAGTGATGCAGCGGCTGGCTCGGCGCAGAGCCAATCCACAGATAGGCGCCGGGACGCGCCTGCAACATAAAGGCGAAATCTTCGGAGGTGAGCGCCGGCTGTTTGGCCTGTTGTGCGTGAATACCGGCCTGATCCAGCGCGTCTAACGCCAGCTGCGCCATCGCCGCGTTATTCACCGTGGCCGGGTAATAACGCAGATAGTTCACGTCCGCCTGCAAGCCGTGTGCGGCGGTGACGTGCAGCGCCATTTCCCGCAGGCGATTTTCGATGATGTCCTGCGCCGCCGGGCTGAAGGTGCGCACCGTGCCGGTGATGCTGGCTTCTGCCGGGATCATGTTGTGCGAGAAGCCGCCCTGCATGCGCGTCACGCTGAGCAAACCTGGCTCGCAGGGATCGAGCGCGCGCGCCACCAGCGTGTTGAGCTGCACCACCAGTTCGCTGGTGGCCAGCAACGTATCGCGCGTCAGATGCGGCTGCGCGGCATGCCCGCCACCGCCTTTGACGGTGATGTCGAAGCGATCCGCTGCCGCCATGATTGCGCCGGCCCGCGTCTGCACGTCGCCGAGCGGCAGCTCCGGCCAGTTGTGCAGCGCAAACACCGCATCGCAGGGAAACTGCTGGAACAGGCCGTCATCGATCATCGCTTTCGCACCCGCCAATCCCTCTTCGGCAGGCTGGAAGATAAACACCAGCGTGCCGTTGAAATCACCCTGCTCGGCCAGTTCAATTGCCGCACCCAGCAGCATCACGGTGTGACCATCATGGCCGCAGGCGTGGCACACATTATCGTGCACGCTTTTCCACGGCTGGCTGCCGTTATCCTGCATCGGCAGCGCATCCATATCGGCGCGCAGGCCAATCATGCGCGTGCCGTTGCCGCGTTTCAGCACGCCAACCACGCCGGTTTTACCGAGGCCGCGATGCACCTCAATACCGTGCTCATTTAACAGCTGCGCCACGATATCGCTGGTGCGCTGCTCCTGATAACCCAGCTCGGGATGGGCGTGCAGATCCCGTCGCAGCGCGACTAATTGTTCCAGTTGCATCTCAGTATCCCCGGTTGCGATCGATCAGGCCGACCATCGGTTCGCCACGCTGGTAGCGGCGCAGATTGTCGAGCAGCGCGGCTACGGCGCTGTCGGTTTGTGTTGCGCTGGCGATGTGCGGCGTGAGCCAAATGGCCGGATGCTGCCAGAACGGATGTCCAGCGGGCAGCGGCTCGGGATCGGTAACATCAATCACCGCCGCGCTGAGTTTGCCGCTTGCCAGCGCAGCCAGTAAATCCGCTTCGTTGAGCTGCGGACCGCGTCCCACCTGCACCAGCGCTGCGCCGTCGGGCAATTGCGCGAACAGCTGCTTATTGAGCAAGCCGCGCGTGCTGTCGGTGAGCGGCAGCAGGCACACCAGAATGTCGCAGTGGGCGAGGAAATCGCCCAGCTGATCGCTGCCGTGCCAGCAATGCACGCCGCTGATTTCATGCGGCGTGCGGCTCCAGCCAGCGCAATCAAAACCCAGCGACACCAGTTGTTTTAAGCAAGCCTGGCCGAGTTCGCCGAGGCCCATCACGCCCACACGGCGCTGGCTGGCGGTGCGAATTGGGTGAGTTTGCCACTGCTCGGCGCGCTGCTGCTGAAAGTAGCGCGGCATATCGCGATGTAAGCCAAGTACCGCGAAAGTGACGTACTCGACCATACCTTGCGTCAGGCCCGGTTCGATCATGCGCACCACCGGCAAATCCGGCGGTAGCTGCGTGAGATCGAACTGATCCGCGCCCGCGCCGACCGATAACAGCGCTTTGAGATTGGGAAAGGTACGCATCAGGTTTTCCGGCGGCTGCCACGCCACCAGCAGTTCAACCTGCTCGGGATCGCCGATATCCGGCCAGATGTGCAGCTGAATATCCGGCGCATGGTGCGCCAGCCAGCGCTGCCAGTGCGCGCCACGCGTGGCTTCTGATTTGTAGACGATATGCATCAGGCCATCGCCTGGGTCATCAACCCGAACGCCTGCATCTCACCTTGTTGCGGTGACCACGGCGTTCCCCGAATCATGGTGGTCGGCGCATCGACCTGCGCCAGGCCCAAAGTTTCCAGCCAGGCCGCCAGCGGCAGCGCGCCATCGGTATCAATACGCACGAACTCGCCGCGCAGGCCTTGCATCAAGGCGGAAGTCAACGTTTGCGCAATGTCGACATTCAGCGCGATCACCGGACCAATCGCCCAGCCGTGACCGAAGCGGCGCAGGCTGGCAAAACCGTGCACGCGCTGTTTGGCATCCTGCAGCAGCACGGTTTGGAAATCAGTAATCAGGCTGTGAATTAGTGCCGGACGCCACATGCCGTGCGCCTGATGATCGCGTTCGATCAGCAGATCGGCGTCTGCGGCTTGTGCGTTACGCAGCGTTAAACCGGCTGGAATAGTGACGGTTGGCACCGCCGCCAGCTCGCGCGTTTGATGCTGCTGGATGTGGCCAGTGACCTCAAATCCGAGCTTCTGATAAAGCCCTTTCCCCATTTCAGTGGCGTGCAGGCGAATGTTGTAGTCGGGGAATTTCTCCAGCAGCGCCAGCATTAATTGCTTGCCGGTGCCGCGTCCCTGAAACTGCGGATTCACCACCACCAAACCGATGGTTGCGGCCTGCTCGCCCCAGCGCCAGCCAAAGGCGCTGCCGACGAATTCGCCGTTTTCTTCAGCGACCACGCCTTCACCCAGCGCCAGCGCCTGCTGCCAGTCTTCCCGGCGGTGCGGCCATTTGAGCTGTTGGGTGATGGCGTAGCCGTGTTCGATGTCGTTTTGCGTCATTGCGCGTAGTGTGCTCATGGTTGTTCCTTTTTGTGTTTCTTTATCGCTGGCTTGAGATCGTGCTGGCTGTCCCCCATCCCGGCCTTCCCCCATAAATGGGGGAAGGAGATGCTGCCACATGCAGCTTCATCACTAACATTTTGCAGCATCTTCCTCCCCCATTTATGGGGGAGGACCGAGGAGGGGGACAGCGAGCACAGCCCTACTCCGCCTTCAACACCTCTTCGTGCTCGTCCAGCCAACCTTGCCGCAACTCTGGCACGGCGCGTTTCAGGCGTTCGAAATAGAGTTCGCTGGTCGGCTTATCGTAATCGGCGCGGGCAATCTGCGTAACGATCTTGCCGGATTTCATCACCACGATATCGTCGCACACCGCACGCACCGCGTGCATATCGTGGCTGATAAACAGCACTGACAATCCCAGCTCGCGACGCAGTTCGCTGATCAAATCCAGCACCGCCGCAGCCACCACGGTATCCAATGCAGATGTCACTTCATCGCACAGAATCAAATCTGGCTCGGCGGCCAGCGCGCGCGCCAGATTCACACGCTGCTTCTGTCCGCCAGACAGCGCCCACGGACGACGCCACAGCACGGTGCGCGGCAGCTTCACCAGATCCAGCAACTGATGCAGCCGCGCTTTGAGCGTCGCACCTTTTAATCCGTGGAACAGCACCAGCGGACGCGACAGAATCTGCTCAACGCTGTGCGCCGGATTCAGCGCGGTATCGGCCATCTGGAACACATACTGAATGCGGCGCAGCTCATTGTCCGGGCGCTTATGCATGTCGCCGTTAATGTAGTGGCCGTTAAACAGAATATGGCCGTGGCTCGGCGCGTTGAGTCCGGCAATGGCGTGCGCCAGCGTGGTTTTACCCGAACCGGACTCGCCAATAATGCCAATCGCCTGGCCTTTCCACAGCTTCAGATTGATGTCTTCGAGAATACGGATTTTCGGCTGGCCGTTGCTGTCGCGCGGACCGTAACCGGCGCTGAGATCGCGCACTTCCATCAGCGGCTGCATATCCGCATCGGTGCAGGTCCAGCTGCTTGGGCGCTCTTTTTGCCGCGCCGCATCCATCAGCAGTTTGGTGTAATCAGCCTGTGGTGCGCCAATCAGCCGTTCGGTGGTGCCGTATTCGGCCATCTGGCCGCGCAGCAGCACCAGAATTCGGTCGGCCATCTGCGCCACCACCGCTAAATCGTGGCTGACGTAGATCGCCGTCACGCCGCGCTGCGCCACCACGCGGCGAAACGCTTTCAGCACTTCCACCTGCGTCGTCACGTCGAGTGCGGTGGTCGGTTCGTCGAGGATCACTACATCCGGATCGCCAATCAGCGCCATCGCCGTCATTAAACGTTGCAGCTGACCGCCGGAAACCTGATGCGGAAAGCGATCGCCGATGGTGTCGGGATTAGGCAGCGCCAGTTCGCGGAACAGCGCAATCGCCTTTTGTCTGGCGTCTTTGCGCTTCATGGTGCCGTGAATCACCACCGGCTCAATTACCTGATCGAGAATGCGCATGCCGGGATTAAACGATGCCGCCGCACTCTGCGCGATGTACGCCACTTTGTTGCCGCGAAACTCACGCAACTGGCCCGGTGACAGGCTGCGCACATCGGTGCCCGCCATGTGAATATTACCGTCGGCGATGCGACAGCCGTGGCGCGCATAGCCCATCAGCGCCATCGCAATGGTGGTTTTTCCGGAGCCGGATTCACCAATCAGCGCCAGCACTTCGCCCTTCTGCACCGTGAAACGAATATCGGAAACCAGATCGATCTCTTCACCTTTGTCGGTCTGCGCCGTTACGCGCAGGTTCTCCACCGAGATCACCGGCATGGCGGTATGTGGCGTCACGTTCATGCTCCCTCCTTCGCCAGCGTCAACGGACGCATCTGCTGCAGACTGTCGATAAACAGGTTCGCGCCAATGGTCAGGCTGGCGATAGCCACTGCTGGCATCAGCACCGCTGGCGAACCGTTAAACAGGCCCTGAATGTTTTCACGTACCAGCGTGCCCCAATCGGCATAAGGCGGTTGCACGCCGAGGCCAAGGAAACTCAAGCCGCTCAACAGCAGCACGATATAGACAAAGCGCAGGCCGAAGTCAGTGAGCATCGGGTGCACCATATTGGGCAGGATGTCGTGGATCGCCACGTACCAGCGGCTTTCCCCGCGCAGACGCGAGGCACGCACGTAATCCATATTGCGCAAGCTGCTGGCCATGGCGAAGGCGATACGGAACGCGCCCGGCCAGTAAGTGAAGATGGCGGTGAGGATCAGCATCGGCAGCGATGAACCAAACACCGCGACAATCATCAGCGACAGCACTTTGCCCGGCAGCACCAGCAGCGCATCGTTAACGCGTCCCAGCACCTCTTCCAGCCAGCGCCCGGCAACCGCCGCCAGCAGCGCCAGCAAGGTGCCAACGATGCTGGCGCACAGCGCGGCGGTGAGCGCCAGGCCAATGGAGAATTTCGCGCCGTAGAGAATGCGGCTGAGGATATCGCGCCCCAGATAATCGGTGCCGAGTAGGTTGGCAGACGTCATGCCACCGAGCATCGGCCCGCCGCCAATGTCTTCGACGTTATGCGGCGCCAGTTGGTGACCAAACAGCGCCATCAGCAGCCAAAACAGCGAGATCAGCAGTCCGATGCGGCCCGAAAGCGACAGCGACTGAAACAGACGTACAGGCAGCAGTAACGTATTCATCAGCTTCTCCATTTCGGGTTAAAGGCGATGGTGAGGATATCGGCCGCCAGCAGCAGCACCAGATAACAGGCGGCGAACAGCATGACGCACAGCTGCACCACCGGCAGATCGCGGTTGCTCACCGCATCCACCAGCGCACTCGCCAGACCGGGATAGCTAAAGATGGATTCGATGATGATCACGCCACCGAACAGATACGACAGGCTGAGCGAGATGGCGTTCGCAATCGGCCCGACCGCATTCGGCAGCGCGTGACGCAGCACCGCACGCAGCGGCGAAACGCCTTTCAGCAGCGCCATCTCCAGATACGGGCTGTCGAGCTGGTTGATGATGGCGGAGCGCGTCATGCGCGCCATCTGCGCCACCAGCACGCAGCACAGGGTTAACACCGGTAGCGCGTAGGCTTTGAGGTAGCTGATGACGTCCATGTCCGGGCTGCCGAACGACATCGCCGACACCCAATGCAGTTTTACTGCGAAGATCAGCACCGCCACCGTGGCCACCAGAAACTCCGGCACCGCAACGGTTGCCATGGTGCTGATCACCAGAAAACGATCCAGCGCCGAACCGCGATTCATTGCCGCCACAATGCCGATAATCAGCGCCAGCGGCACGCAGATCACCGTGGTGATGCCGGCTAACTCCAGCGTGGCGGGAATGCGCTGCTCCACCAACTGCAACACCGGCAGATGGCTGGCGAACGAGGTGCCAAAATCACCCTGCAACATGCCGGTAAGCCAGCTGAAGTAGCGCACCAGCAACGGTTGATCGAGTCCCAGCTGCTGGCGCAACGCCGCCACCGTTTCCGGCGTGGCGTTCTGGCCGAGGATCATCTGCGCCGCGTCACCCGGCAGCAGGCTGGTGATGAAAAACACCACCGCCGAGACGATAAGCAAGGTCAGGATGCCTGCGCCTGCGCGCCGGGCAATCAGGAACAACATGTATCGGTTCATCGGCGATCTCCTTGTAGAGAGTTAACAGGCACAGGGTAAAAGGTCGCCATGAATGGCGACCCTACGTTAAGCATTCAGCCAGGCGAACTCATGGAAGCGATAACCCATCATCATGCCGCTTGGCCAGGCTTCCACGCCGCCCACTTTCTTGCTGTAACCGTCGGTGGAGCTGATAAAGGTTGGGATGATGGTGCCGCAGTGATCGTAAATCAGCTTCTGCATGTCACCGTACATCTGCTTGCGTTTGGTCTGTTCACGCTCGCCGCGCGCCGCCACCACCAGCTGATCAAACTGTGCATTCTTCCAGCCCGATTCGTTGTTTGATGCGGTGGAGAGATAGAACTGCGAGAACAGCATATCCAGCGTCGGGCGCGGGTTGATTGAGCCGTAGCCGACCGGATCTTTGGTCCAGTGCGTTGACCAGTAACCGTCATACGGCACGCGACGCACTTTGATGTTCAGACCAGTGCTGCGCGAAACCTGCTGGATTAGCTGGCCGCCCTCCACCGAGCCTTCAATGTTTGGCGTGGTGATGATCTCCACCGTCGCGCCTTTCATGCCGGCTTTCTCAATGTGGAATTTGGCTTTCTCGGCATCCAGCGGACGCGGTTTAAGCTCGGCGTTATACAGCGGATGCCACGGCGGTACCGGCGTATCGTTACTGACATCGCCGTAGCCTTGCAGCACGGTTTTCACCAGAATGTCGCGAGGCTGCAGGTACTTCATCGCCAGCACGAAATCTTCGTTGCTGCCCGGCTTCACGTCGGTGCGAATAATCAGGTTGGTGTACATGCCGGATTTACTCTCCAGCACGCCGAAATCCGAGGTGGCTTTGATACGGTTGCAGTCGGCGGCGCTCAGGGTGGAAACGATGTGCAGATCGCCTGACATCAGCGCATTGACGCGCGCCGCCTGATCGGTGACGCCCAGCAGCTCGACTTCATCCAGATGCGGCAGGCCCGACTTGAAGTAGTTGGGGTTTTTCACGCCAACCGAACGCACGCCCGGCGTGAACTCTTTCAGCTTAAACGGGCCGGTGCCGATACCTTTACTGAAGTCTTTGGTGCCGTCCTGCACGATCAGGAACGGCGCACTGGCCAGCATAAACGGCACGTCGAAGTTGGCCTGCGCCAGCTCCAGCGTCACTTCATTGTCGTTCACGGCGGTGAAGGTTTTGAACTGATCGGCCAGTTTGAAGGCATTGGAAGCTACCGCCGGATCTTTGTGGCGGCTCAGCGAGTAGATGACATCTTTGGCGGTCAGCGGTTTGCCGTCGTGGAAGGTGACGCCTTTGCGCAGTTTGATCTGCCAGGTGATGCCGTCGCTGGAGTCGATGGATTCCGCCAGCGCCGGTTGCACCGCGAGGCTTTTATCCAGTTCGGTCAGACCGCTGTAGACCATGAATTGACGGGTGTAATCACCGCTGTTGTTGCCTTTGGCCGGATCGAGCGTGTCGGTGGCGGAGGCGTTAGACATCGCGGCGCGCAGCTTGCCGCCTTTCACTGGGGTGGTTGCCGCAAAACTCATCTGCGGGAAAGCGATCAAACCGCTGCTCATCACGGCACCGGCAGACAACAACTTCATCAGGCCACGGCGCGACATCGACCCTTCGGTCAGCATGCGGGTTAAGGCCGGATTTACAGCGTCAGACTCTTTATCGAATTTACTCATCTGCACACCCTCAATATGAAATGTTGTTGATTTCGTTGTTCGTCTTTTAGGCGGTCGCCATAAATGGCGACCCTACGGCGAGAATGCGGGTGTTGTAGGGTCGCCATTTATGGCGACCGTTTCGATGACCGCACGACCTGGTTTTCACGACAACCGATCCTTGGCTTTGTAATACAAACCCGCCAGGGGCAAAAACCACGGTTTCCCGTGGTAACCGGGCAGCGCAGGCCAGGTATCGCGCTGCCAGGGATTTTCGTTGCGTTTCTCCGCCAGCAGATCGGCCATCACGCGGCCCATCCACACCGACATCTGCGTACCGTGGCCGCTGTAGCCCATTGAATAAAACACGCCATCCTGTTCACCGGCGTGCGGCAAGCGGTCGGCGGTCATATCCACCATGCCGCCCCAGCAGTAATCGATGCGCGACTTGCCCAGCTGCGGGAACAGCGCGGTCATCGCCGCACGCAGTACGTCACCGCTGCGCGTATCTGACGTCGGATTGCTCACCGCAAAGCGCGCGCGGCCACCAAACACCAATCGACGATCCGACGTGGTACGGAAGTAGTTGCCAATATTCAGCGAGGTCACATAGGTGCGGTCTTGCGGCAGCACCTGATTGATCAGTTCGTCGCCGAGCGGTTCCGTCACCACAATAAAACTGCCGACCGGCACGATGCGGCGCTGGAACCACGGGAAAGGCCCTTCGTTGGAGACGCCGGTTGCCATCATTACTTTGTCGGCGATGATCTCGCCCTGCGCAGTGCTAACGCGGTGGCGGTAGCCGTCAAGGCGCGTTAGGCCGGTCACCGCGTGATGCGGGAAGATTTTCGCCCCGCTGCGCGCCGCCGCTTCCGCCAGCCCGATACCAAACTTGCCCATGTGCATCTGGCCGCCGCGCTTCTGCAGCAGACCACCGTGAAAGGCATCGCTGCCCACTTCACGGCGAATCTCATCTTTGCTAATCAGCTCGATTTCCGGATCGACGGTGTCGCGCATCATCTGCCACGCGCTGCGCAGACCAGGAAAATGCGAGGCTTTGCTGGCGAGTTTGAGCTTGCCGCACAGGCGGAAATCGCAATCAATCTGCTCTTCGCGCACCAGCTGTTCGACGTAACTCACCGCATCGTCATAGGCGCGATAAAAGCGGCTGGCCTGCTCGATTCCCTGGCTCTCCACCAGCGAGGCAAAGTTCTGCGCCACGCCGGTATTGCAGTGTCCACCGTTACGCGCCGACGCCTGGCTCATTACCTCGCCGCTCTCCAGCAGCACCACGTTGATGCCGCTGCGTGCCAGGTTGAGCGCCGTCGAGACGCCGGTAAAGCCGCCGCCGATCACCACCACCTCAGCGGTGCTCGGCAGTGCGCCAGTGGCTGCGCCGCTAAAGGTGGGTGCTGTGGCTTGCCAGAATGATTCGAGTTTCATCGCCGCCTCCGGGCTTAGAGTCCAACCACAGCGGGCAGACCGCCGATATCGTTGATTTCGGTGTATTGATACGCCGGATTGGCCGGATCGTGACCGCGATTAACCCACACCTTGTTTTTGATGCCCATGTCGTAACAGGTCATCAGGTCATAACGCAGGCTGGAGGAGACATGCAGAATCTCTTCCGGGCCGCAGTTCAGCTTGTCGAGCATGTACTCGAAGCCTTTCATCTGCGGCTTGTAGGCGCCGACTTCTTCGGCGGTGATGGTCATATGGATTGGCGCGCCCAGACGCGGCACGTGATGCGGGATCAAATCGTTCATCGAGTTAGTGAGCAGCACCAGCGGGAACTCTTTGGCTACTTTGGCTAAACCGACGGGCACGTCGGAATGCGGACCCCATGTGGCGCAATCAGTGTAGATAAAGTCGCTGTCCGCCTGGCTCCACGCCACACCCCACTTTTTGCAGGTGCGCTGAATGGCATCGCTGACCACGTCGTAATACGGCTTCCACGCGCCGAGCACTTCGTCAAAACGATAGCGGGCGAAATCGGTGGTGAATGCCAGCATCTCCTGCGCAGAAACACGATCTTTGAAGCAGCGTTCGGCTGCGCCTGCCATGTCAAAATTGATCAGGGTGCCGTAGCAATCAAAAGTGATGAATTTCGGTTTAAACAGTGCCATGAAGCGACCTCGCGGTTGAGAACACAAAATTAGAAATCGATTAACACGCTCTTCTGGCGCTGACAGGCCTGGAATGCCTGACGTCCCAGATCCTTGCCAATGCCCGAGCCGAGGAAGCCGCCGGTCGGGATAATGAAATCGCCGGAGCGACCATAGCGATTGACCCACACGGTGCCGGATTCCAGCGCGCGCACCGCACGCAGCGCACGCGGCAGACTCAGCGTATGCACGCCGGCGCACAGGCCGTAGGTTTCGTGTGCCGCCAGCGCCAGCCCTTCCTCTTCGTCGTCAAACTGTTGCACGGTGAGCACCGGACCAAAAATTTCCTGCTGCACCGCCGGATTATCGTGGGTAACACCGCACAGCAGCGTTGGCTGCCAGAACCAGCCTTCTGCGGTGTCGGCAAAGCGTTCGCCGCCGACCAGCACTTCCGCGCCCTGTGCTTTGGCATCGGCGATTACTGACGCCACTTTGTTGCCCTGACGCGCATCGATCAGCGGCGCATAGCGGCTGCTCTCCTGCCAGGTCACGCCCGGACGCGGCTGCTGACAGAGCGCGACCAATCTCTCCAGCAACGGCTGCGCAATGCCGCGCTGCACAATCAAACGGGTTCCGGCGACGCACGCCTGACCGCCGTTGGCGGTGAAGCCGCGCAGAATACGCTGCGCTAACACGTCGATATCACCGGCATCGTCGAACACCAGCTGCGGGCTTTTACCGCCCAGCTCCAGCGTGACCGGTTTCATGCCGTGCTGCGCGATATCGCCCATGATGCGTGCGCCGGTCAGCGTGGAACCGGTAAAGGAGACTTTGCGCACTAGCGGATGGGTGACCAGCGCGTTGCCAGTTACCGCGCCGCTGCCCTGCACGATATTCAGTACGCCCGCCGGTAAACCGGCCTGTACCGCCAGTTCGGCCATGCGCACGGTGGAGAACGGCGTCAGCTCCGAAGGTTTCAGCACCACAGCATTTCCTGCTGCCAGCGCCGGACCACATTTCCATGACGCCATCGACAGCGGGAAATTCCACGGGGTAATTGCGCCGATCACGCCGTACGGCTCAGCAATCAGCATGCCGAGGCTGCTTTCCTGGGTGGGGAACAGGTCGCCGCTGTATTTGTCGGCGCACTCGGCGTAGAAGCGAATGGCTTCGGCGGTGAAGGGAATTTCGTGCTGCATCACGTCGCTGATGGGTCGCGTGGAGCCGAGCGATTCTAGCTGCGCCAGTAACGGATCGTTCTCAATCAGGTCGGCCCAGCGACGCATGATTTTGCCGCGCTCACGCGGCGCACAGGTGCGCCAGCCGCTGGTTTTCAGCGCCTGATGCGCCGTGGTGACAGCGCGATCAACATCTTCAATCTGCGCTTCGGTGAGTTCGGCATAGACTTTGCCATCGGACGGACGTTTAACGGCAAAACGCGCGCCCGCCGTTTTTAAATGTTGCCCGCCAATATAATGACCGGCAGGAAGTAAAACTTTTTCAGGGTCGAAACTTAACATGGAAAATTCCTTATTTGTTACACCCATCACAGACGCGCTAATTAACGATTTGCACTGCGTTTTTCTGTCACGCTAATAAGCTAATGCAGAAAGTATGCCAGCCCGGTAAAAAATAAAAATGCGTAAAAAACAGCGCAAAAAAATTTTCTGCCGTATTGGTGAGCGAAATTTTGCGGAATTGCCGAAGGAATAAACAGATGATTTACTTCACAAAATATGTGCGTCGCGACGGTGCAATGCGCATGAAACTTGCACTAAAACGGGGATAGGCGGCAAAGTATGACGCGACGCACAAAATAAACAGCGCCGCAAACCTGAGGGTTGCGGCGCTGTTTATTGGCGGTCGCCATTAATGGCGACCCTACAAATAGGGCGAGTTAAAATTAAAGACTGCCAATATGAAACGTCTTCTGTTCTAAATACTCTTCAATACCGTAACGCGATCCTTCCCGACCTAACCCGGATAATTTAATTCCGCCAAAGGGTGCGGCGTCTAATGAAATTGCACCGGTATTAAATCCGACCATGCCAAATTCTAATGATTCTGCCACGCGCCATGCCCGGCGAATATTCTCGGTAAAGAAATAAGCCCCAAGTCCATAAGGCGTGTCATTCGCCATGCTGATCGCCTCTTCTTCCGTGTCGAAGACAAACAGCGGTGCTACCGGGCCGAAGGTTTCTTCATGTGCAATACGCATGCTGCTAGTCACATTGCCCAACACCGTGGGCTCGACAAAGGTGCCGTTTGGCGCGCTGATGCCGCCGCGCAACAAGGTCGCGCCCTGGCTGAGTGCATCGTCGATATGGCTGTTAACTTTCTCGACGGCGCGGTCGTTGATCAGCGGCCCTATGGTGCTGTCCGGCGAAAATCCGTCACCGACTTTCAGCGCGGATACCGCCTCCAGCAGGCGTTCACTGAAGCGCTCATAGATGCCGCGTTGCACCAGAATGCGGTTGGCGCAGACGCAGGTTTGTCCGGCGTTGCGGAATTTACTCGCCATCACGCCGGGAATGGTCACATCGAGATCGGCATCATCAAAAACAATGAGCGGCGCGTTGCCGCCCAGTTCCAGGCTCAGGCGCTTGATGCTGTCGGCGCTCTGCTGCATCAACAGCTGACCGACGCGGGTGGAACCGGTAAAGGAGATTTTGCGCACCGTGCGGCTGGCGGTCAGCGTGCTGCCAATCTCGGTTGGCAAGCCAGTCAACACTTGCAACACACCGCTGGGGAAACCGGCGCGTTCGGCTAACACCGCCAGCGCTAATGCCGACAGCGGCGTTAACTCCGACGGCTTAACGATAATCGGGCAACCGGCGGCCAGCGCGGGCGCGACTTTGCGGGTGATCATCGCAATCGGGAAGTTCCACGGCGTGATTGCTGCCGCCACGCCAACCGGCTGCTTGAGTACCAGAATACGGCGATCGTCGCTCGGCGCGGGAATGGTATCACCGTAGATACGGCGCGCCTCTTCAGCGAACCATTTCACGAAACTGGCGCCGTATAGTACTTCGCCTTTGGCTTCCGCCAGCGGTTTGCCCTGCTCGGCGGTCATGATGACCGCCAGATCGTCGGCATTATCAATAATCAGCTGATGCCATTTTTCCAGCAGCGCGGCGCGCGTGGCGTTGGGGGTTTTGCCCCAGCTGACGCGCACCGACTCAGCATAATCTATCGCCTGCTCGGTTTCCGCCGCACCCAATGCCGGAATGGTGGCAATCGGCTGCTGCGTGCCGGGATCGATCACCTCAAGCGTTGCGCCCTGATGCGCATCCTGCCAGCGACCGCCAAACAGCGCCTGCTGGCGCAGTAATTCCGTATCTTTCAGTTGAATTCGCGACATGACAATCCCCTGTATCTTCGTCATTTCACTGTAACGTGACGCAACAGCGCAGGATGTTTTTCTGGCGGAGGGAATTTGTGTCGGTGTCTGTTTTGCGGCGGGAAAAGAAATTTTATGCTGTGTGGAGGAAGGTCGCCATAAATGGCGACCGATAACATTAAATCTGGAAATCGATGGCCGGTTCGTTTTCGGTCTCGTAGGAGAGCGCCTGACGCTTAATCTCTTCCAGCGACAGGTTGGCATTACACAACTCCAGGAACTGCCAAACGTAATTGCGCTGCAACTGACCGCGTTTCAGGCCGAGCCACACGGTATTGGCATCGAACAGATGGTGGGTGTCGATTTTGACCAGATCTTCGCCTTCATAAATATCACACGCCTGATCGGCCAGAATCCCCACGCCCAAACCAAGCTCGACATAGGTTTTTACCACATCCGAATCCTGCGCGCTGAGCACGATATCCGGTCTCAGTCCTGCCGCCTGGAACGCACGATCGACCCGCGAACGGCCGGTAATGCCGTGACGATAGGTGATCAGCGGATAGCGGCTGAGGCTGGCGAGCGTCACCGGCTGATGCTGCAACAGCTCATGATCGTGCGGCACTAAAAGTGAGTGATGCCAGCTGAACCACGGGAATGCCGCGAGGCTGCTGTTATTCACTAACTGTTCGGAGGCGATGCCGATATCGGCTTCACCGGCCAGCAGCATGGCGACAATCTCCTGCGGCGATCCCTGATTCAGCTCGAGACGCACATTGGGATAGAGCTGACGAAACGCTTTGATCACGCGCGGCAGGCTGTAACGCGCCTGCGTGTGCGTGGTGGCGATAGTCAGCACGCCGCTGGTTTCATTGGTAAACACATCCGCTAAGCGGCGAACTTTGCCCGCTTCATCAAGGATGCGCTCAGCAATGGTCAACAGCGCCTTGCCTGGTTCGGTCATGCCTAAGAGTCGCTTGCCACGACGAATAAAAATTTCCACGCCCAGTTCATCTTCCAGATCGCGAATATGGCGGCTCACTCCTGATTGGGAGGTAAACAATGTATTCGCCACTTCGGTCAGGTTGAACTCGCAACGGGCTGCTTCACGTATAATTTTAAGTTGCTGGAAATTCACGCCCTTTTCTCCTGATTCCTGCCCCTGTTTCGTCCATGTTATGAAGTTGGCGTCATCGCAACAAATAATAAAAAATGGTGTGTTATGCGGAATAGTAATAAGGGAGGGGTTTGAAGGATGCCCTCACCCCAGCCCTCTCCCGCAAGCGGGCGAGGGAGTTGATCGAGCGGCTGAATGGTGAGGTGATAATAGTGCTACGTGAGGGCTGGATCGATCCCCTCTCCCGCGCGCGGGAGAGGGTTAGGGTGAGGGAAAAAGCACGTTTAACTCATCCCACCAACATCAATTCACGATCCTCTACCGCTGGCTTATTCAGCAGCGACAGCAGAATATTCTTCACCGCCTGCGCCGATGGCGACAGCGGCAGACGCGCCGAGATGTTCAGCGACAGCGGCAGATTCAGCGATGGACTGTTAATCCGCGCCATCCACGCATGGGTGGAACTCACCAGCGCACGCGCCGCAGATTCTGGCAGCACCGTGACGCCCATGCCGCTGGACACCGCCGCCGTCAGCGTGGAGATCGATTCGATTTCACCGATGATGCGCGCGCTCAGACGACGCAGCGAGAACGCTTCATCGACACGTTTACGCACCGCGCTGTAGTCGCGTGGCAGGAACAGGCTCATCTGCGCCACGTCCGCCAGATCGACAGTCGACCCCGGACATGCCGTAGCGCCCACCAGATAGAGCTCTTCTTTCATGAGGGGAATGCTGTTGATGCCCGCTGTTGGCGCACGATCGTACAGCACCGCCATATCTAACTGGCCGTTCATCACTTTTTCATTCAGCGAGGTGCCGCTGTTTTCATGCAGATACACCAGCACATCCGGGAACTGCTCACGCACCGTCTGCAACAGCGGCATGGTAAGCGAGGATGCGGCAGTGCCCGGCGCTAGACCAATGGAAACCTGGCCGTTCAGTGCCTGACCGGCGTTGATCACTGCCGTTTGCGCCTGTTCACACTGACGCAGAATGGTGCGAGCGTGGGCATACAGAATTTTACCGGCTTCAGTCGGCGTCACGCCGCGCTTGGTGCGGATCAGCAATTGCTGATCGAGTTCATTTTCCAGCGTAGCGACCTGCTGGCTAAGCGCAGGCTGCGCGATGTGCAGCACTTCTGCTGCCTGAGTCAGGCTGCCGATATCGACGATTTTTACAAAATACTTAAGTCGTCTTAAATTCATGTTGCCTCCGTCAATCCTCGAATACCCAGTTTGGGCGTCTCAGCCTGCTGGCTTGTGGAAATGAAGTTGCAATATGCAGGCCAGGTTTGTTCGCGATGCAAAATTGCCTTGCCAGATTTATCCTAATGGCACGGAAAATAAGCGTTTGTGATTACCTCGAAGGAGTTAATAAGCGCGAGCGATGACGCAAAAAGAGTAAGAATCAAACGAATTGCACTGCAATGGGGCAGGAAATGCGAGTCAGGCGTGCAAAAAAGTGATGACCGGATGAGCTGGTTTGGTGCAGATAACGCAGAAAATGAGCAGAAACAGCGGGAATGAAACAAATGCGCGGAAAAGAACGGGTTTAACCAGTTGGAAAACTTATGTGGGTTAAGGTGCGCGTTGTCCCTCACCCTGGCCCTCTCCCGCGCGCGGGAGAGGGAACCGACCGTGCAAACAATTACATGATTATCTTTTTTTACGGTTGCGATGCATATCGATTGAAACCGCTGCCACAATGATGATGCCTTTAATGATGTCCTGCACGTAAGCATCCACACCGACAAAGGTGAAGCCGCTCTTGATCAGGCCAAGAATCACCGCACCAATCAGCGTACCGGTAATGCGTCCTACGCCGCCCATCAGGCTGCTGCCGCCGATAACGGCTGCGGCGATGGCATCCAGTTCGTACGCCATCCCCATGCTTGACTGACCGCTACTGACACGCGCCGCCAGCACCACGCCCGCCAGGCCTGAGAGCGCACCGGCGATGGTGTAAACGATGATCAGATACTTATTAACGTTGATACCGGACACCTTGGCGGAGGTCATGTTACCGCCAATCGCGTAGACATATTTACCGTAACGGGTATGTTTCAGCGCGATGTGGAACAGGAACGCCACCACGAGGAAGATAATCACCGGCATTGCGCCCTGGCCGATGGAGGTGAAGCCATCTGACAGGAAGCTGATTGGGTTACCCTGCGTGTAGTACTGCGCCAGACCGCGTGCCGACACCATCATGCCGAGCGTGGCGATGAACGGAGGAATACCGGTTTTGGTGATTAACACGCCGTTCATCACGCCGCACAGCAGCCCGACGCCGATCCCGGCGACGATGGGTATCACCGCCGGCAGGTTGACCAGCGACGGATACATCGGCGACAGGCTGTCTGAGGTTTGCGCCAGACTGGCCGCCACAACTGCGGTTAAGGCGATAACCGAACCGGATGACAGGTCGATACCGGTGGTGATAATGACCTGGGTCACGCCGACCGCGATGATACCGATGATCGCGACCTGCAGAATAATCAGCACTAAACGGTTGGTGTTCATCAGGAAAGATTGGTCACGTACGTACCAACCGGCAATTTCGAAAATCAGGGCAATGCCCACCATCACGACAAAAATCCCGGTGTCTTTTGGCAGCTTATGACGTAAGTTGCTAAAGAAGGAACTCTGATCTGCGGCCTGCGGGGCCGTAATTTTTACGTTACTCATAGATGTCTCACGCCTCACTCGGATGCCAACGACAAAATGGATTCCTGATTGGCCTCTTCTTTATCGAGGATGCCGGTTATACGTCCGCCGTGCATAACCATCACGCGGTCGCTCATGCCGAGAATTTCTGGCAGCTCGGACGACACCATGATGATGGCCACGCCGCGATTCGCCAGTTCACTGATTAAGCGATAAATCTCTGCTTTTGCACCAACGTCGATACCACGCGTTGGTTCGTCGAGAATCAGGATCTTCGGTTGCGCCAGCAGCCAGCGGGCAATCAGCACCTTCTGCTGGTTACCGCCGCTGAGGTTATTGATGATCTGATCCATGGTTGGGGTTTTGATGTTCAGCTTGCGAATCTGATCCATGCAATCCTGCGCCATTTTGATGTGGCTGACAAAACCGCTTTTATGGGTGTAATCGGGCATGTTGACGATGCTCATGTTCTCCATCACCGACAACACCAGGAACAGCCCCGACTTTTTACGGTCTTCGGTCAGGAACGCCATGCCCTTCTCAATCGCCGTTGAAGGCGAATCGATCTTGACCGGCACGCCATCAATCAGGATTTCACCGCTGTCGAAACTCTCCATGCCGAACAGGCTTTCCATCACTTCGCTGCGTCCGGCACCCACCAATCCCGCCACGCCGAGGATTTCGCCTTTGCGCACCGTGAAGTTGATGTCAGTGAAACGATCTTTGCAGGTGAGATTGCGTACCGTCAGCACATCCCCACCGATTTCCCCGTTGAATTTCGGGAACAGTTGGGTCAATTCACGACCTACCATCTGCGTAATCAGTGACTGGCGGGTGTATTCGCTGGTGTTATTGCTGCCTACCCACGCACCGTCACGGAAAATGCTGATCTCATCGGTAATGGTGAAAATTTCATCCATCTTGTGGCTGATATAGATGATGGCTTTGCCCTGCTCGCGCAAGTCGCGGATGATGGTGAACAGATGCGCCACTTCGGTTTCCGTCAGTGCCGAGGTCGGTTCATCCATAATCACGATGTCCGAATTCCAGGAGACCGCTTTGGCGATTTCCACCATCTGCTGCGATGCGATACTCAGCTCGCCCACCATACGATCGGCTTTCAGACGGATGTTCAGTCTGTTTAGCAGTTCCTGTGTCTGTTTGTTCAGCTTGCCGTGGTCAACAAAGCCGTACTTCATCGGTTCGCGACCGAGCCAGATGTTCTCGGCCACGGTCATGTAAGGCACCAGATTGAGTTCCTGGTGAATCATGGAGATGCCGGAACGCAGCGCATCCATGGTGTCCTGAAACTGCACTGGCTCCCCTTTAATGCGAATGGTGCCCTTATCGGGACGATACATCCCGATAAGGCATTTCATTAAAGTGGATTTGCCCGCGCCATTTTCGCCCATCAGGGCATGTACCGACCCCGGTTTAATACGCAGTGAGACATTGTCGAGTGCCTTCACTCCGGGGAAGAACTTGCTGATGCCTTCGGCTTCAAGCGCAAAAGCGGTCATACATCACCTCCGTACGGCTGAGTCGTTTACGGTTTATTTCTGGTTCTGACTGGCGAATTTTTCGTAGTTATCTTTGGTGATCAGCTGGAACGGGATATCGACCACTTTCTGCACTTTCTCGCCGTTAATCAGTTTGACCGCCGTTTGCACAGCGCCTTCACCCTGACCTTTCGCATCCTGGAACACGGTAGCGACCATTTTGTCGTTCTTGATCATCTGCAGTGCATCCGGTGTACCATCCACACCTGCGACCAGGATGTGATTCGGGTTTTTGCCCAGCGCCTGCAGCGCACCAATCGCCATTTCATCGTTGTTGGAGGCGATTGCCTGAATGTCATCGCCCGCCGTCAGCCAGTTACTCACCACATCGACCGCATCATTACGGGTGAATTTTGCCGTCTGTTTCTGTACCACTTTAATACCCGGATATTTCGCTACCACCGCTTCAACACCTTTGGTGCGCTCACGCGTCGATTCGTTAGCCAGATCGCCCAGCAGAATCGCCACGTTGCCTTTGCCGTTCATCTTTTTAGCCAGCGCTTCCATCTGCAGACGGCCCGCCAGTTCAGAATCCGAACCCACAAACGCCATTTTGTCTTTCAACTCGCCAGCCGGTTTACGGTTGACGAACACCAGCGGCACGCCGGCTTTCGCGGCGGCATCCACCAGCGGTTTCACGGCGTTCGTGTCCACCGGGTTAACGATGATGGCGTCAACGCCCTGACCAATGAAGTTCTGCACCTGTTGCAGTTGCTGAGCCACGTCGCCTTTGGCGTCTTCAACCTGGCCCTTAATATTGTCTTTTTGCATCTCTTTCTGCATCGCGTTGCGCAGAATGGTGAGGAAGTTGTCATCAAACAGCGCCATCGAAACGCCTACCTGAAGGTCTTTTGCCATCACTGCGGCAGGTAACATGCAAACTAACAGGGAAGTTAATAACGCTTTTTTGAATTTCATAGGGAACCCTTCTATATCGTTAACATGCTCAGGTTGGCTGATACCGCGAATGAAAAATATCTTTTACATTCACTCAACGTCACTGGCGCTTTTTATGTGGTTGTAGAGGTCAGGCTTCTGGTCTAACGCTATTGATTTACTGCATCATTTCAATGTAACTCACTACTTATCAGCCAGTTATTTTCGAAATGCCGTTTTAGATGAAGGAACTCGTTTCGTCGGTGATGATTAACAGTTCATTTATTTCATCTAACTTGCATTTGAAACTTTCATCATAAAAGCACTGAAATGATTGTTTTAAAATCGGCAAATAACAAAACTTTGACATGCCTCTAACATCTCAAAGGAATTGGTTTTAAAGTGAGATCTTGCTGGCAGTTTAGAATCTGATCATTCAAGGCAGAAAAGCAGCATTCCGCTGCTTTTACGCGCACTTAAACCAAAAGTGTGCAGTCGGGCTTTGACAACGGGGATCGGCATCGCTAATATGCGCCTCGTTCACACGATTCCTCTGTAGTTCAGTCGGTAGAACGGCGGACTGTTAA
>NZ_DALYOQ010000061.1:0-24287 GCF_031974595.1 Pantoea sp. CTOTU46764
ACCTTGCCAAGGTCGGGGTCGCGAGTTCGAGTCTCGTTTCCCGCTCCAAATTTTTATATTCACTAATGTTATTTGCCCTTAGGCGCAATCAGAATTAAAACTGCTGCTGATATTTTTATCGCATGCATCATCGTTTTTTCTGGAAATTTTGCACGCCTCGCTAGCATCGATAATGTTTGTTGTCTGACGCAGTTATCTTACAGGTTATCCACAATGTGCCTGCAAGGTTCTGACGGCGTTTTCCCCGTTGTTTAAAACTGTTTTGAACAGAGTTATCCACAAGCTCTGGACAATCCCCTGCGCGCTAAACACGACGTGAATATTTACAATAATCGATTAATTAATTGATTTGTAAGGGGTTAAACCTATTTCAGACTGTAATCTTACCCTTTAGACGAAATTACGATCTCCGTCACTATTCCGTTGGATAATTTTATTCACAGCATGTGGAAAAGCGTTTTATTCTGTGCGACTGCTCAATCAAGCATCACGTGGCAGGCCTTTTTCAACCGCGCGCACCAGCCGCTGTTTCTTCGCTGGCTGCACTTCCACCGCTTGCGCCGCGCGTTTCTGCAACTGCTGTGCAATCGCCCATTCAATATGTTCATCAAGCAGTGGATGTTCGCCGCTGCGCGATGCTAATGCCGCCATATTTTCTTCTGTCCAGGGCGCATTGCCCAATGCCACCGCAATGTTTCGCAACCAGCGCAAATGCCCAATACGCCGAATCGCTGAACCTTCAGTGATGCGCAGAAATTTGGCTTCATCCCATTTGAACAGTTCGGTGAGTGGCGGCGCATGCAGCACCGCGCGCGGTGAGAAATCGTCTTCATCAGTTAACTGACCGTAACGATTCCACGGGCAAATTAGCTGGCAATCGTCGCAGCCATAAATTCGATTACCAATTAGCGGACGGAACTCTTCAGGAATTGCGCCTTCCAACTCGATGGTGAGATAGGAGATGCAGCGACGCGCATCGACCACGTAAGGTTCGACGATAGCGGAAGTGGGGCAGATAGTGATGCAGGCGACACAGCGTCCACACTGCTCTTCCTGTGGCTGATCAACCGGTAACGGCAGATCAATCAGCAATTCGCCGAGGAAGAACCAGGAGCCCGCTTCACGGTTAAGGATTAGCGAATGTTTGCCGGTCCAGCCTAAACCGGCTTTAGTGGCAATCGGGCGTTCAAGAATCGGCGCGGAATCGACGAACGGGCGAAAATTGAGTTCGCCACAGTGCGCCTGAATCATTTCTCCGAGCTTTTTCAGTCGATTGCGCAATACTTTGTGATAGTCGCGGCCCAGCGCATAGCGGCTTACATAGCCCAACTGCGGATTTTTCAAGGTGCTGGCAAAGGCGGCTTTGGCTGGAAGGTAGTTCATGCGTACGCTAATCACGCGCAGCGTGCCAGGCAGCAGTTCATGTGGCCGCGCGCGCATCATGCCGTGGCGCGCCATCCAATCCATCTCGCCGTGATATTGCTTATCCAGCCACGCCTGCAGTTTGGGCTCTTCGGCGCTTAGATCGGTATCGCAAATACCCACCTGCTGGAAGCCGAGGTCGCGTCCCCACTGTTTGATTTGTTGAGCGAGCTGTTGAAGATCGAGAGGATATGACATGAGAAACCAGGCAATTGAAGCAAACGCGCGCAGTTTACCACACTCTGTCTGGCCTGCGCAGGCGATGGCACAACTGGAACGCGATGCCGCCGATAGCCTGGGCTTAACGCTGTTTGAGCTGATGCAACGTGCTGGCCAGGCCAGCTATGAATTAGGCCGCCAGCTGTGGCCGCAGGCGCAACATTGGTTGGTGCTGTGCGGGCACGGCAACAATGGCGGCGATGGTTTTGTGGTAGCGCGACTGGCGCAAGCCGCAGGATTGAACGTTACGCTGCTGGCGTGCGCGGGCAGCAAAGCCTTGCCAGAAGAAGCACAGCAGGCGCAGGACGCATGGCTGGCGGCGGGCGGTGTGATTCACGCGGTGGATGCGCCGTGGCCGGAAAAGGTTGATGTGATTGTTGATGCACTGCTCGGCACCGGCCTGAATCGTGCGCCTGCGGATCCCTACGATCGCCTGATTACACTGATTAACGCCCATGCCGCACCGGTGCTGGCGATCGACATTCCCTCCGGTTTGCTGGCGGCTAACGGCACGGCGCCGGGTGAAACGGTCATCGCCGACCACACGCTGAGCATGATTGCGCTGAAACCCGGCCAACTGACCGGCAAAGCACGTGATTACGTTGGCGTGCTGCATAACCATGAGTTGGGTTTGTCGGCGTACCTTGCCGCTGAACAGGCACCGATTTCACGCTATGACGCCGGGGATTTAACGCGCTGGCTGAAACCGCGTCGCGCGACCTCACACAAAGGCGACCAGGGTCGGCTGTTGGTGGTCGGCGGCGATAGCGGCACGGCGGGCGCAATTCGTATGACTGGTGAAGCCGCATTGCGAAGCGGTGCCGGACTTGTGCGCGTGCTGACGCATGAAGATAATATTGGCCCGATTCTCACTGCGCGACCGGAGCTAATGGTTGATGCGCTGAACGATGAACGTCTGGATCAGGCGCTGGAGTGGGCGGATGTCATCGCCGTTGGACCGGGGCTTGGCCAGCGTGATTGGGCGCAGAAGGCACTGAAAAAGATCGCGGCCAGTGAAAAGCCGATGCTTTGGGATGCGGATGCGCTTAACCTGCTGGCAATCAAGCAGGATAACCGTCAGAATCGCATCATTACGCCGCATCCCGGCGAAGCTGCGCGCTTGCTGGGGGTGAAAACCAGCGAGATTGAGAGTGACCGCTTACACGCTGCGCGCGCCCTGGCGAAACGCTACGGCGGCGTGGTGGTATTAAAAGGCGCGGGCACGGTGATTGCCAGCGCGGCAGGTGACATCGCGATTGCCGATGTGGGCAACGCCGGCATGGCATCCGGCGGCATGGGCGATGTGTTGAGCGGAATTGTCGCCGCTCTGCTCGGCCAGAAACTGACTTTACTTGATGCAGCCTGCGCAGGCTGTGTCGCGCATGGGGCAACAGCCGATGCCGTCGCGCGTCAGCGCGGTACACGCGGCATGTTAGCCACTGATTTGTTCGAGCTGCTGTGGCAGTTTGTTAATCCAGAGATGATCCAACAATAAAGCATGAAGACCTGTGTTATCCCTTTGCCCGATGAGGCGGCAACCCTGAATCTGGGTGCGCAATTGGCGCGCGTCTGCAACAGCGCGCTGGTGATCTATCTTTATGGCGATTTGGGTGCCGGTAAGACCACCTTTAGCCGTGGTTTTCTGCAGGCGCTCGGCCATCAAGGCAATGTCAAAAGCCCAACTTATACGCTGGTCGAGCCCTACGAGCTCGGCTCTCGCACGTTGTACCATTTCGATCTCTATCGTCTTGCCGATCCCGAAGAGCTGGAGTTCATGGGCATCCGCGACTATTTCACCGGCGATGCGCTTTGTCTGGTGGAGTGGCCGCAGCAGGGCACCGGCGTGCTGCCTGAGCCCGATTTAGCGCTGACGTTGCGCTATGTTGATGCAGCGCGTGAAGCCGAAATTAGCGCGGTTTCCGCCACGGGTGAAGCGCTGTTAACCCAATTCCAGCAAGGCAGGGATCCGGCATGATGTCACGGATGAGAATCATTGTACTGGGCTTGCTGTGCCTGTTTTCTGCCTCGGCGTTGTCTGCCACGTTATCAGATATCAAAGTTGAAAATGGCGATAGCCAGGCCACCGTCACGCTGAGCTTTAACGGTCAGCCGGTGTATGGCTTTTTCCCGCTGCATAATCCCAATCGTGTGGTGCTGGATATTCGTCAAAGCGGCGCGATTAAAGGTTTGCCGCTGAATTTTAGCGGCGAAAATATTGTGCAGCGCATTCGCCATAGCCAGCCAAAGGATAAGCAAAGCCTGCGTTTAGTATTCGAACTGACGCAGGCCGCACAGACGCGCGCCAGCACCCAGCGCGATGGCAGTAATTATCGCGTGGTGTTCACCATTCGTGGGACGCAGCCAGCGAAGCGTCCGGCCGTTGCCGCACCTGTCACCACGGCACGTGAAAGCCAGCCGCAAAGCAGCAGCCAGGGCAATCCGTTCAACGCCAATCAGGTGACTGCGGTAACCAGCAGCAATACCACCGTGCGTCCCGGCAACTCGGTCAGCCGCAACGATGTGGTGATTGTGGCGATTGATGCCGGACACGGCGGCCAGGATCCTGGTGCATCAGGTCAGCACGGTTTGCACGAGAAAAATGTCACCATCTCGATTGCGCGTAAACTGAAAGCGCTGATGGATCAGGATCCGATGTTCAAACCGGTGCTGACGCGTAACGGCGACTATTTCATCTCGGTGATGGGCCGTTCTGAAGTGGCGCGTAAAGAGAACGCGAATCTGCTGGTATCCATTCACGCCGACGCCGCACCGAATCATTCGGCCACCGGCGCATCGGTTTGGGTGCTGTCTAACCGCCGCGCCAATAACGAAATGGCGAACTGGCTGGAACAGAAAGAGAAACAATCTGAGCTGCTGGGCGGCGCAGGCGATCTGCTGGCGAACAGTCAGGCCGATCCCTATCTCAGCCAGGCGGTTCTGGATTTGCAGTTTGGTCATTCACAGCGTGTAGGTTATGACGTCGCCGTCAAAGTCCTGCAGCAGCTGCGCGGTATTACGCCGCTGCACAAACGTCTGCCGGAACATGCCAGCCTTGGCGTTTTACGTTCCCCGGATATTCCTTCTTTACTGGTCGAAACCGGCTTTATTAGTAATGCCGCGGAGGAGCGGCTGCTTGGCAGCAGCGCGTATCAGGAGAAGATTGCTCAGTCGATTTATAAAGGCCTGCGCAATTATTTCCTTACGCATCCGCTGCAATCGATCCCAAAGGAGGAAAACCGGCCGCTGGACAGCGCACCAGCGGTTAGCGTCGCCAGCAACCCGGCGACCGGCACGGTGCAATATACCGGCGCGACGCAGCGTCATACCGTGACGCGTGGTGAGACGCTGTCCGGCATCGCGGCAAAATATGGCGTGAGCATGGCGACGTTACGTGAGATGAATAGCCTGAAGCGCGATGTGGTTTGGGTAGGACAGCGCCTGAAGGTGCCCGCGAAATCCAGCGTTAGCGTGGCGGCGGCGAGTCGTCCAACCCGGCATAAAGTGGTGCGCGGCGATTCGCTGACGGCCATTGCCGCGCGCTATGGCGTGAGCTCGAAAGCCATCATGCAGGCGAATAATATGAAGTCGAGCAATGTGATGCTGGGGCAAAACTTAAAAATTCCGCAATCCTGATTGTTGGCTCCCTGTGAGCCAACCAGCCAAAAGGATCACCACCATGCCAATACAGATTTTACCGCCGCAGCTGGCGAACCAGATTGCCGCAGGCGAAGTGGTTGAGCGTCCGGCGTCGGTCGTAAAAGAGCTGGTGGAAAACAGCCTGGATGCCGGTGCCACGCGCATTGATGTCGATATCGAGAAAGGTGGCGCGAAGCTCATCCGCATTCGCGACAACGGCTGCGGCATCGCCAAAGACGAACTGGCGATGGCGCTGGCGCGGCATGCGACCAGCAAAATAGCCTCGCTCGATGACCTTGAGGCGATCATGAGCCTCGGTTTTCGTGGCGAAGCGCTTGCCAGTATCAGTTCTGTTTCTCGTTTAACGCTGACTTCACGCACCGCCAATCAAAGCGAAGCCTGGCAAGCCTACGCGGAAGGGCGCGATATGGATGTGACGGTGAAACCGGCTGCGCATCCGGTGGGTACATCGCTGGAAGTGCTCGACCTGTTCTACAACACGCCCGCACGCCGCAAATTCATGCGCACCGAAAAGACCGAATTTACTCACATCGATGAGGTGATTCGTCGCATTGCGCTGGCACGCTTTGACGTCGCCATCTCGCTTAGCCACAACGGTAAGTTGATGCGCCAGTATCGCGCGGTCAGTGAAAATACGCAGCGGGAGCGGCGTTTAGGTGCCATTTGCGGCACCACGTTTATGCAGCACGCTTTACGCATTGAGTGGCAGCACGACGATTTAGCGCTGCGCGGTTGGGTCGCCGATCCTAACGGCTCGCGCCAGGTTACCGACCTGCAATATTGCTACGTCAACGGACGCATGATGCGCGACAAACTGATCAATCACGCGATTCGTCAGGCGTATCAAACGCAGCTGGGTGATGATCAGCAACCGGCTTACGTGCTCTATCTGGAGATCGATCCGCATCAGGTAGATGTCAACGTCCATCCGGCTAAGCATGAGGTGCGTTTCCATCAGTCGCGTTTGGTACATGATTTTATCTGGCAAGGCGTGATGAGTGCGCTGCAAGCCAGCCGCGCGCCGGAATTGCCCATCGCCCACGCCGAAGAGCCTGCACCGAAGTGGCAGCCAGAAAACCGCCAGGCGGCAGGTGCGAACCACTTTGCCCAGCCCAGCAACACGCCACGCAGCGGCGGCACTTCTGCGGCGGCGGGTGCAAACTGGCAGAATAAAGAGCCGGTTTACAGTGCGCGTGAAGGCAATGCGTATAAGCAGTTGATGAAAACGCCGGTGGTAGAAACGCCGCGCGCTGCGCCAGTTCCTGCGGCGGCTCCGGTGCGTCAGGCGGAAACGCGTGAAGCACCGCTGACCGCCCACGCGCAAAGTTTTGGCCGCGTATTAAGCGTTTTACAGGATCGTTATGCGCTGCTGGAACGGGGGAGTGCGCTGCAATTGTTATCGCTGGCCGTGGCGGCACGCTGGTTAAAACAGGCCCAGCTGCAACCAGGCGAAGAGGGCTTAAAACCGCAGCCGCTGCTGATCCCGGTGCGCCTGAAAATTGCCGCGCCGGAGCTGGCCGCTATCGCCGAGCACGCCGCGCTGCTAAGCCAGATGGGCATTGATTTACAACGAGAAGGGCAGCACGTGACGCTACGTGCGGTGCCTTTACCGTTACGAACACAAAATTTACAAATCTTGATTCCAGAACTGTTAGGCTACCTGGCCCGGCAGCAAGAGGTTTCTGCATCCACATTGGCCCAATGGCTGGCGCGTCGCGATGATGCAGAAGACGCTCACTGGAATCACTCGCAGGCGATTGCACTGCTGGCAGAGCTGGAAAGGCTCTGCCCGCAACTGCTGAAGTCGCCGCCTTCAGGTCTGTTACAGACCATTGAGATTGAGAGCGCGCTGAACGCGTTGAAGCATGAGTGAACTAAACCAGGCTAGCCGGCCAAAGGCAATTTTTTTGATGGGGCCTACCGCCTCCGGTAAGACGGCATTAGCGATTTCGCTGCGTCAGCAACTTCCGGTGGAACTTATTAGCGTTGACTCTGCCTTAATCTATCGCGGGATGGATATTGGCACGGCGAAACCGTCGGCAGAAGAGTTAGCACTGGCGCCCCATCGTTTGCTGGACATTCGCGATCCGGCGGAAGCGTATTCCGCCGCAGAATTTCGTCGCGATGCGTTGGCAGAAATGGCGGAGATCACCCGTAAGGGGAAGATCCCGTTGCTTGTTGGTGGAACCATGCTCTACTTCAAGGCGTTGCTTGAAGGATTGTCGCCGTTGCCCTCGGCCGATCCCGAGGTGCGTCAGCGAATAGAGCAAATGGCGGCGGAGAAAGGGTGGGAAGCCCTGCACCGTCAGCTGTGTGAAATCGATCCGGTCGCCGGTAGTCGTATTCATCCGAATGATCCGCAGAGACTTTCGCGAGCACTGGAAGTTTTTTTTATTTCGGGTAAAACTTTAACGGAACTGACAAAAACCTCCGGCGAAGCGTTACCCTACGACGTGTACCAGTTTGCAATCGCCCCTGCGAGTCGCGAACTGATACATCAACGCATTGCGTTGCGTTACGACCAGATGCTAGCGTCAGGATTTGAAGCGGAGGCTCGTGCACTGTTTGCGCGAGGTGATTTGCATACGGACATGCCTTCCATTCGTTGTGTAGGTTATCGTCAGATGTGGTCTTACTTATCAGGCGAAATCGATTACGACGAAATGGTTTATCGGGGAATTTGCGCCACTCGGCAGCTCGCTAAACGCCAGATGACCTGGTTACGTGGCTGGCCTGAAGTACACTGGTTGAACAGTGATGAGCCAGAGTTAGCGCGTAATGCGGTGCTTAAGGTAGTTAGTGCGTAGCAGGGATGATTGTGTACAATTGATTGGTTATCGTGCGCAAATTTTTACGCAGTTTTTCTGAACCACGGTTCTTAAAGCAACAAACAACAAGCATATAAGGAAAAGATAGAATGGCTAAGGGGCAATCTTTACAAGACCCGTTTTTGAACGCATTGCGTCGTGAACGTGTACCGGTTTCGATCTATTTGGTGAATGGTATTAAGCTGCAAGGGCAAATTGAATCCTTTGATCAGTTCGTCATTCTGTTAAAAAACACGGTCAGCCAGATGGTGTATAAGCACGCCATCTCTACAGTGGTTCCTTCTCGTCCAGTGTCGCACCATAGCAATAACGCGGGCGGCAGCGGTGGTAGCAGCAACTATCATCACAGCGGAAGCAATCAAGGCGCTCAGTCGCAGCCACAACAAGACGGCGATAACGCAGAATAATTTTGCGCTGCCGTAAAGCCAGGGCTGGAGAACGAGCACGTTTTCCTGTCCTGGTTATTTTATTTTAGCGAGGTTATAGCTTGTTTGACCGTTATGAAGCCGGTGAGCAGGCCGTACTGGTACACATCTGGTTCTCCCAAGACAAAGAGCTGGAAGATTTGCAGGAGTTTGAAACTCTTGTCTCTTCTGCGGGCGTTGAAGCGCTGCAAGTCATTACGGGCAGCCGTAAAGCGCCACATCCCAAATATTTTGTCGGTGAAGGAAAGGCAGTTGAAATTGCCGATGCGGTGAAAGCGAGTGGAGCATCGGTCGTTTTATTCGATCATGCCTTAACGCCTGCTCAGGAACGTAATTTAGAGCGTGTGTGTGAATGTCGTGTTGTCGACCGCACCGGCCTAATTCTTGATATTTTCGCTCAGCGCGCCCGTACCCATGAGGGTAAATTACAGGTCGAGCTGGCACAGTTACGCCATATGGCAACACGTTTAGTGCGTGGATGGACGCATCTTGAACGCCAAAAAGGCGGTATCGGTTTACGTGGTCCGGGTGAAACCCAGTTGGAAACGGACCGTCGTTTACTCCGCAATCGAATTAGCCTGATCCTTTCCCGTCTTGAGCGTGTTGAGAAGCAGCGCGATCAGGGCCGCCAATCACGTGCTAAAGCTGACGTGCCAACCGTTTCTTTGGTGGGCTACACCAACGCAGGCAAATCTACTCTGTTTAATGCGATAACCTCCGCTGATGTTTATGTGGCAGATCAACTGTTTGCGACGCTTGATCCGACATTACGTCGCCTGAATGTTGCAGACGTTGGTGAAGTGGTTCTGGCTGATACAGTGGGATTTATTCGTCATTTGCCACATGACTTAGTGGCTGCGTTCAAAGCTACGCTGCAGGAAACGCGTCAGGCCGCGCTGCTGCTCCATGTGGTTGATGCGGCTGATTTACGTATCAATGACAACATCGAAGCCGTGAATGAAGTGCTGGTAGAAATAGAATCCGATGAAATTCCAACCCTGATGGTCATGAACAAAATCGATATGCTGGAGGACTTTGAGCCGCGTATCGATCGCAACGAAGAGAACCAACCGATTCGCGTGTGGTTATCTGCACAGAGCGGCGTGGGTCTGCCGTTACTGTGGCAGGCGCTTTCTGAGCGTTTGGCCGGTGAAATTGCGCAGTACGATTTACGTCTGCCGCCGGAAGCGGGCCGTTTACGCAGTCGTTTTTATCAGTTGCATGCTATAGAAAAAGAATGGAATGAAGATGATGGCTGTGTGAGTTTGCACGTGCGTATGCCGATCGTTGATTGGCGTCGTCTGTGTAAACAAGAGCCGTCGCTAGCCAGTTATATTGTTTGACCGTTGCCTAACCGATCTTACCCAAAAGATTTCAGGTTGTAGCAAGGCGGCAATTGAACAAATTTCCGGGAGCTTACATTAGTAAGTGACCGGGATGAGTGAAAGCAGCCAACGCCGCTACAATCTGAAAGATGAAGGGTAAGCCGTAAATACAATAAATGGAGTAGAAACATGGCGTGGAATCAGCCCGGAAATAACGGACAGGACCGCGACCCGTGGGGAAGCAGCAATAATCAAGGCGGCAACTCTGGGGGAAATAAAGGAGGTCGCGATCAGGGACCACCTGATCTGGATGATATCTTCCGAAAGCTGAGTAAAAAACTCGGCGGACTGGGCGGTGGCAAACAGAATGACAATGGCCAACGCAGCGGCGGTAGCGGTGGCAAAATAGTTGGCATCGTTGCCGTAGCGGCTGTCGTTATCTGGGCGGCTAGCGGTTTCTACACCATTAAAGAAGCTGAACGTGGCGTCGTCACGCGCTTCGGCAAATTTAGCCATCTGGTTGAGCCAGGCCTCAACTGGAAACCGACTTTCGTCGATCAGGTTCGCGCCGTAAACGTAGAAGCCGTACGTGAACTGGCCGCATCTGGCGTGATGTTGACGTCGGATGAGAACGTGGTGCGCGTTGAGATGAACGTACAGTACCGCGTGACCGATCCTGAGCGCTATCTGTATGCCGTGACCAGCGCCGACGACAGCCTGCGTCAGGCCACCGACAGCGCCTTGCGTGGCGTTATTGGCCGCTCAACCATGGACCGCATCCTGACGGAAGGCCGTACCGTGGTACGTAGCGAAACTCAGCGTGAGCTCGACGAGACCATCCGTCCTTACAACATGGGTATTACCCTGCTGGACGTAAACTTCCAGGCGGCGCGTCCACCGGAAGAGGTTAAAGCCGCGTTTGATGATGCGATTGCCGCGCGTGAAAACCGTGAACAGTACGTGCGTGAAGCTGAAGCTTATTCGAATGAAGTTCAGCCGCGTGCTAATGGTCAGGCGCAACGTATCCTCGAAGAAGGTCGTGCTTACAAAGAGCGTACGGTGTTAGAAGCGCAGGGTGAAGTGGCACGTTTTGCCCGCTTGCTGCCGGAATATAAAGCTGCACCAGAAATCACGAAAGAGCGTCTCTACATTGAAACCATGGAACGTGTGCTGAGTCATACCCGCAAGGTGTTGATCAGCGATCGTGGTAACAATTTGACGGTTCTGCCACTGGATCAACTGATGCGCGGTGGCCAGGCATCTGGCCAGGGCGGTCAGAAAATGACGAATTTAATGAAGTCTCCTTCCTCGTCCGATAGCAATGCGAATCGGGGAGATACTTCATCTTACAGTCCAGACAGCATCATGGATCAGCGTCGCGCCAATGCGCTGCGCAACGATACCCAGCGCCAGGGGAGGGAGTAATCGATGCGTAAGCCAATCATCGCCGTAATTATTGTAGTGCTGGTGGTGCTTTACGCGTCACTGTTCGTGGTGCAGGAAGGCCAACGCGGCATCGTGCTGCGCTTTGGTAAGGTTCTGCGTGATGACGAAAACAAACCGTTAGTGTACGCACCGGGTCTGCATTTCAAAATTCCGTTTATCGAAACCATGAAATCACTGGATGCACGCATTCAGACCATGGATAACCAGGCTGACCGCTTTGTTACCAAAGAGAAGAAAGACCTGATCGTTGATTCTTACATCAAATGGCGTATCAGTGATTTCAGCCGTTACTACCTGGCAACCGGTGGTGGCGACGTTTCTCAGGCGGAAGTGCTGCTTAAACGTAAGTTCAGTGACCGTCTGCGTTCTGAAATGGGTCGTCTGGATGTGAAAGACATCGTGACTGATTCGCGTGGCCGTTTAACCACCGACGTGCGTGACGCCCTGAACACCGGCAGCGCTGGCAACGATGATGACGTTCAGACGCCCGCTGCGGATGACGCAATTGCGAGTGCGGCAGCACGTGTAGAACGTGAAACCAACAGCAGCGAGCCTGCTCCAAATCCGAACAGTATGGCTGCGTTGGGTATTGAAGTTGTCGACGTGCGCATCAAGCAGATCAACCTGCCGACTGAAGTTTCTGACGCGATCTACAACCGTATGCGCGCCGAGCGTGAAGCGGTAGCGCGTAGTCAGCGTTCACAAGGTCAGGAAGAGGCAGAGAAACTGCGTGCGCAGGCCGATTATCAGGTCACACGTACGCTGGCAGAAGCACAGCGTGAAGCGCTGATTTCTCGTGGTGAAGGTGATGGTGAAGCGGCAAAACTGTTTGCTGATGCCTTCAGCCAGGATCCGGATTTCTATGCCTTTATCCGCAGCCTGCGTGCCTATGAGAACAGCTTCTCAGACAATCAGGATGTGTTGGTGCTGAGCCCGGATAGCGATTTCTTCCGCTATATGAAAGCGCCCTCTAACGCCACGCGTTAAGAACTGATATAAAGTCCAGGCCGACAATGTTGTCGGCCTTTTTTTTGGGAAAAATCATGAATTCAACCATCTGGATGGCGCTGGCTTTGGTTTTGGTGCTGGAAGGACTTGGACCGATGTTTATGCCACGCGCCTGGCGACGCATGATTCTGGCGATGACGCAGTTACCCGATCGTCTCTTGCACCGTTTTGGTGGCGGTTTAGTAGTGGCCGGCGTGATGATTTACGCGATGATCAGTATGCACGCGCGTTAATCAGCGTAAATTTTTTGTGATGCCGCGCGACTCAATTGTGTCTGTTGGCCGCTGTTCCCCCAACATGTTGTGAGCTGAGCAAAACTCAGGCAAAAAACAGCGCAATCGTATGCTAAAAGTGCTGAAAGAGTAAAAGTCAGGTGGTAGAATCCATTTTTAAGCAATCGGTGATTTTGAAAAAATGGGTAAGAACGTCGTCGTACTGGGCACCCAATGGGGTGACGAAGGTAAAGGTAAGATCGTAGACCTTCTGACAGAGCGCGCGAATTACGTCGTGCGTTACCAAGGTGGCCATAATGCAGGCCACACACTTGTCATCAACGGTGAAAAAACCGTCCTCCACTTAATTCCATCTGGCATCCTGCGTGAAAACGTCACCAGCATCATTGGTAACGGCGTTGTACTGTCGCCTGAAGCGCTGATGAAAGAGATGAAAGGTCTGGAAGAGCGCGGTGTGCCGGTACGTGAACGTCTGCTGATCTCTGAAGCCTGCCCATTGATTCTGCAATACCACGTAGCAATGGATGTGGCGCGCGAGAAAGCGCGTGGCGCCAAAGCTATCGGCACCACCGGTCGCGGTATCGGTCCTGCCTATGAAGATAAAGTGGCACGTCGCGGTCTGCGCGTGAGCGATCTCTTCAACAAAGAAACCTTTGCGGTGAAGCTGAAAGAGATCGTCGATTTCTACAACTTCCAGCTGGTTAACTATTACAAAACTGATGCTGTTGACTACGAAAAAGTGCTGAGTGATACGCTGGCGGTTGCCGATATCATTACCAGCATGGTGGTTGACGTCTCTGATCTGCTGGACGGGGCGCGTAAGCGTGGCGACCTGATCATGTTCGAAGGTGCACAGGGTACGCTGCTGGATATCGATCACGGTACCTATCCGTACGTGACCTCATCGAACACCACCGCAGGTGGCGTAGCGACGGGTTCAGGTATTGGTCCTCGCTATGTTGATTACGTGCTGGGTATCGTCAAAGCCTACTCAACGCGCGTTGGTGCAGGTCCATTCCCGACCGAACTGTTCGACGAAACCGGCGAGTTCCTGTGTGCACAAGGTAACGAGTTCGGCGCGACCACTGGTCGTCGTCGTCGTACCGGCTGGTTGGATGCGGTTGCCGTTCGCCGTGCCGTGCAGATCAACTCGCTGTCAGGTTTCTGCATGACCAAGCTGGACGTGCTGGATGGCCTGAAAGAAGTGAAAATCTGTGTGGCTTATCGTATGCCAGATGGCCGCGAAATGACCACCACGCCGCTGGCGGCTGAAGGCTGGGAAGGCATTGAGCCGATTTATGAAACCCTGCCAGGCTGGAGCGAGACCACATTCGGCGTTAAGACGCTGGAAGGTCTGCCGCAAGCTGCACGTGACTACATCAAACGTGTAGAAGAAGTGACCGGTGTGCCGATTGATATTATTTCTACCGGCCCAGACCGCAGTGAGACCATGATTCTGCGCGACCCGTTCGACGCATAATCTCCTCAGGCCGGACTCTGTCCGGCCTTTGTATTTCTAATCTTTGACTCCACTCACTCTATTTTTTCTTGCAGATATCGATACTTGCCAGAAAAAACGCACCGGCCACCACGCTCTGGTTTATCATCATATTTAAACATCACGCCGACCGGCGCATAACCATAACGTTCGATGATTCACTGAGGTATATGTGCAGCTAACAAGTTTCACCGATTATGGTCTGCGTGCCCTGATTTACATGGCGACGTTACCGGCAGGTAAGCAGACCAACATTACCGAAGTCACCGATACCTACGGGGTGTCGCGTAACCATATGGTTAAAATCATCAACCAACTGAGCCGGGCTGGCTTTGTCGCCGCAACACGCGGTAAAAACGGCGGAATTCGTTTAGGCATGGACCCGGAAAAAATCGTCATTGGCGATGTGGTGCGAAGAATGGAGCCGTTGCAGCTCGTGAACTGCGACGAGTGTGTGATCACGCCGGCCTGTCGTTTGCGTAAAGCATTGCACGATGCGGTCCAGCTATTCCTCAAGGAACTGGACAAGTATACGCTGGCCGATTTGGTCAAAGATAACGATTCGCTGTACCAACTTTTATTGTCCGAACCGCCGGTGGCAATCCAAATTAAATGACATCGGAGGAACCGTAATGTCAAAAGATCCTTATCAGGATAGAGAAGCTGAAAAATACGAAAACCCAATTCCAAGCCGCGAATTTATTCTGGCACTGCTGGAAAAACGCGAAAAGCCGACCAGCCGCGATGACATCGCGCAGGAATTGAATATCACCAGCGAAGAGCAGCAGGAAGCGCTGCGTCGTCGTCTGCGCGCTATGGAGCGCGATGGTCAGCTGGTGTTTACTCGCCGTCAATGTTACGCGCTGCCAGAACGCCTTGATCTGCTTCGCGGTAAAGTGATTGGCCATCGCGATGGCTATGGCTTCCTGCGCGTAGAAGGCCAGAAGGATGATTTCTATCTTTCAGCCGAACAGATGAAATTCTGCCTGCACGGCGACGTAATTCTGGCGCAGCCGGGCAGCGCCGATCGTAAAGGTCGTCGTGAAGCGCGCGTGGTGCGCGTGCTTGAGCCACGTAACAGCCAGATCGTCGGCCGCTACTTTACCGATGCAGGTACCGGTTTTGTGGTGCCGGATGACAGCCGCCTGAGTTTCGACATCCTGATCCCGCAAGAAGAAACGCTTAACGCGCGTATGGGTTCAGTGGTGGTGGTTGAAATCACCCAACGTGCGACGCGTCGCACCAAAGCGATCGGCAAAGTGACCGAGCTGCTGGGTGACGATATGGGCACCAGCCTTGCGGTCGATATGGCGGTGCGCACCCATGAAATCCCGCACACATGGCCGGAAGAAGTTGAGAAGCAGATCGCTAAGCTGAAAGAAGAAGTGCCGGAAGAGGCGAAGCTTGGGCGTGTTGATTTACGTAAGTTGCCGCTGGTCACCATTGATGGTGAAGATGCGCGTGACTTTGATGATGCTGTTTTCTGCGAGAAAAAGCGCGGCGGCGGCTGGCGTTTGTGGGTGGCAATTGCCGACGTCAGCTATTACGTGCGTCCGGGCACGCCGCTGGATGATGAAGCACATCAGCGCGGCACCTCGGTCTATTTCCCGTCGCAGGTTATCCCGATGCTGCCGGAGATTCTCTCCAACGGCTTGTGCTCCCTGAATCCGCAGGTTGATCGTTTGTGCATGGTGTGCGAGATGACCATCTCCTCAAGCGGCAAACTCACCGGTTTCAAACACTATGAAGCGGTGATGAACTCCCATGCGCGACTGACCTACAACAAAGTGTGGAACATTCTGCAAGGTGATGCCGATCTGCGTGAACAATACGCGGCGCAGGTTCCTCATCTGCACGAGTTGCACAACATGTATCAGGTGCTGGAAACCGCGCGTGAGCAGCGTGGCGGCATTTCGTTTGAGACCGATGAACCCAAGTTCATCTTCAACGCCGAGCGTCGCATTGAGCGCGTTGAGCGCACCTCACGCAATGATGCGCATAAGCTGATTGAAGAATGTATGATTCTCGCCAACATCGCCTCGGCGCGTTTTGTTGAGAAAAATGAAGAGCCTGCGCTGTTCCGCGATCATGATCGCCCAAGCGAAGACAGCATCAAAAGCTTCCGCACCGTACTGAACGAGCTGGGCTTAAGCCTGCCGGGTGGCACTAAGCCACACCCGACCGATTATGCCGCCTTGCTGAAGCAAGTGGCCGATCGCCCAGACGCAGAAATGCTGCAAACCATGCTGCTGCGTTCGATGAAACAGGCGGTTTACGATCCTGAAAACCGGGGGCACTTCGGTCTGGCGCTGGCGTCTTATGCGCACTTTACCTCGCCGATTCGCCGCTATCCGGATTTGCTGCTGCATCGCGCCATCAAATATCTGCTGGCAAAAGAGCGCGGCGAGGTCGATGGCATCACCACGCCGACCGGCGGTTATCACTACGACATGCAGCAAATGCTGCAGCTGGGCCAACACTGTTCACTGACCGAGCGCCGTGCTGATGAAGCCACGCGCGATGTTGCCGATTGGCTGAAGTGTGACTTCATGCAGGATCAGGTTGGAAACGTGTTCAACGGCGTGATCTCTAGCGTGACCGGCTTTGGTTTCTTCGTGCGTCTTAACGAACTGTTTATCGATGGTCTGGTGCACGTCTCCTCGCTGGATAACGACTATTATCGCTTCGATGCGGTGGGTCAGCGTCTGATTGGTGAATCCGGCGGTCGCACTTATCGTCTGGGCGATGCGGTAGAAGTGCGCGTTGATGCGGTACATATGGACGAGCGTAAAATCGACTTCGCGCTGATTTCCAGCAAGCGTGTACCGCGCGGCGAAGGCAAAACCGAGCGCGAGCGTGAGAAACGCGGCGGCAAACCGCCAGCTAAGCGTCGTCGTGATGCCGGTAAGAAGGGCACTTTCGAGCCTGATTCAGCGTTCCGTGGCGAGAAGAAAAAGCCTGCCGCTGCTGAGAAACCGGCTAAAAGCGAGAAAAAAGGCAAAAAAGTCTCTGAGAAAACCCGTAAAATCGCCGCCGCCACCAAGTCCAAGCGCGCGTCGAAGAAGCAGCCTGACGAAGCCTGATAGTTAGGTCGCCTTGCAGGGCGACCTGACGAAACCGTTGTAGGGTGCGCATCAATGCGCACCTGAACCTCCGTATTCAACGATCTAAATCCAACCTTGAGCAAAGTAATGAGTGAAATAATTTTTGGTATTCATAGCGTGCAGGCGCTGCTGGAGCGCGATCCTCAGCGTTTTCAGGAAGTCTTTATCCTTAAAGGCCGCGAAGATCGTCGCCTGCAGCCGCTGATCCTCGCACTGGAAGCTCAGGGAATCCCGGTGCAGGTGGCGAACCGTCAATGGCTTGATAGTCAGGTTGAAGGCGGCGTGCATCAGGGCATCGTGGCACGCGTGAAGCCAGGCAAGCAGTATCAGGAAGGTGATTTGCCGGATCTGCTGCAGAGCCTTGAGAAGCCGTTCCTGCTGGTGCTGGATGGCGTTACCGATCCGCACAATCTCGGCGCTTGCCTGCGTAGCGCGGATGCCGCTGGCGTGCATGCGGTCATCGTGCCAAAAGACCGTGCAGCACCGTTGAATGCCACCGCCAAGAAAGTGGCCAGCGGCGCGGCAGAAAACGTACCGTTGATTCGCGTCACCAACCTGGCGCGCACCTTGCGCTTGCTGCAGGAATACAACGTCTGGGTCGTTGGCACCGCAGGCGAAGCCGATCACACCGTTTACCAAAGCAAAATGACTGGCCCAATGGCGCTGGTGATGGGTGCGGAAGGTGAAGGTATGCGTCGTTTGACGCGTGAGCATTGCGATGAGCTGATTAGCATCCCAATGGCCGGCAGCGTTTCGTCACTCAACGTGTCGGTTGCCACCGGCGTCTGCTTGTTTGAAGCCGTTCGTCAGCGTCAGGCGTGATCCCCACCGCAAAAAATTTTCCAGGCCAGGCATAACTGCACATCCTCCTCATACTTGAAAAATGAGTATGAGGAGGACGCAGTATGATTTGGACCACCCACACCGTATTCAACCAGCCCCATCCGCTCAGCAACAGCAACCTGTTTACGCGTGATATCGCCCTGTGCGAGGCCGTTGTACGCGAAGGTGCCAGCTGGGATCGCGAATGGCTGGCTTCCGTCGGCTTGCAACTCGGCAGCGCCGAATCCCTTGAGTTAGGCCGCTTAGCGAACGTCGAAGCGCCGGAGCTGTTGCGCTACAACGCGCGCGGCGAACGCCTCGACGAAGTGCGTTTTCATCCCGCCTGGCATCTGCTGATGCAGGGATTGTGCGCCAGCCGGCTTAATAATCTCAGCTGGCAGCCCGACGTGCAGCCGCAGGCGATGGTGGCGCGTGCCGCCCGTTTTATCCTGCATGCACAGGTGGAAGCGGGCTCGCTCTGTCCGGTGACCATGACGCACGCCGCCATTCCGCTGCTGCAAAATCATTTGCCTGAACCCTATGCTGACTGGCGCGAAGCGCTGCTCAGCGATCGTTACGATGCGCATCATCTGCCGGGCAATAAGAAGCGCGGCCTGCTTATTGGCATGGGCATGACGGAAAAACAGGGCGGCACCGATGTGTTGAGCAACACCACTCGCGCCGAACCGCTTGGCGTGCGCGGGCCGGGCGAAGCGTATCGCATCACCGGTCACAAATGGTTTTTCTCAGTCCCGCAAAGTGATGCGCATCTGATTCTGGCGCAAACGTCACAAGGATTGAGTTGCTTCTTCCTGCCCCGCTTGCTGCCGGATGGCACGCGCAATGCTATTCGCATCGAACGGCTGAAAGACAAGCTCGGCAATCGCTCCAACGCCAGCGCTGAAGTGGAATTTCAGGATGCAATCGGCTGGCTGATGGGCGAAGAGGGCGATGGCGTGCGACTGATCCTCAAGATGGGCGGCATGACGCGCTTCGACTGCGCGCTGGGCAGCCACGGACAGATGCGCCGAGCGCTGTCGATTGCCGTACACCATGCGCAGCAGCGTCAGGTGATGGGCAAGAACCTTATCGATCAACCACTGATGCGCGCGGTGCTGGCGCAACAGGCGCTGCAGCTGGAAGGGCAAACCGCCTTACTGTTGCGGCTGGCGCGCGCCTGGTCAACACCGGCCAGCGAACATGAACGCTTGTACGCACGTTTGTTCACACCGGCCGCCAAATTCGTGGTCTGTCAGGCGGGCATGCCCTTTGTGGCAGAAGCAATGGAAGTGCTGGGCGGCATTGGCTATTGCGAACAGAGCGAGTTGCCGCGTCTTTATCGTGAGATGCCGGTTAATAGCATCTGGGAAGGCTCCGGCAATGTGATGTGCCTGGATGTCCTGCGCGTGCTCGGCCGCCACGCCGAAGTGATGACCATGCTGCACGATGAGTTTGATGCGGTGAAAGGCAGCAATCGTCACTTTGATCGCCGCTGGCGGCAGTTACGCTTGCAGCTCGCGAATCCGCGCGAAGGGCAGGCGCGGGAGATCACGCGCGAATTACTGCAGCTGGCGAGTGCCGCGATTCTGCTCAAAGTGGCAGAGCCGCCGCTGGCCGATGGCTGGTGTCAGCAGCATCTTGATCTGCGCGGCACGCGTGCATTGAGCGACGATCTCTGCGCGCGCTTACTGTTGCGCTGCAGCGCCGCTTGACGGTGCGCCATACAGAATGGCGGTGGCGTACCAGAAGCTGGGAATGGTGGTTTCATCCAGCATCAGAATTTGATAGTAAACCGCGCCCGCCTGATTGGCTTTAGCGGCAATAGCGCGCTGCGCATCATCCGGCGATCCGCGTGTGGTGGCGGTGATATTGCCGAGCTTTGGCAGACCAACACTTTGCGCGCGTGAAATCTCCTGCGCTTGCTGCGTGGGTGGTGGCGGAGCTTCTGGCGTGGTGGTGAAAGCGGCGCAGCCGCTGAGCAGCAGTGTTAAGGCCAAATAGAGAATACGCATAGCAACTCCTGAAGCAGGAAGATGGCTCAAGTGTAAGCCATCTTCCTGTGGCTTTTAGTCCTTCAGATGAAAAATGCTCACCAGCTGCGTCAGATGATGACCTTTCTTACTCAGATGATTGGCGGTAGTTTCTGACTGGTTAATCATATCGCTGCTTTGATGCGTGGCCTGGCTGATGTGATTCATCGCCAGATTCACCTGACCAATGCCCGCCGCCTGTTCCTGCGCGGCAATATTGATCTCGCCCATCAGCGTTTTAACCTGCTCGATGTGATTGACGATATGGCTCATCGCATCGCGCGTCTGCTCAGATAGCGTGTGGCCGGCCGCCACTTTATCGATTGAGCTGGCAATCAAGCCATCAATCTCTTTGGCTGCCGTAGCACTGCGCTGTGCCAGCGCGCGCACTTCCGCCGCCACCACCGCAAAGCCTTTACCGTGTTCACCAGCGCGCGCCGCTTCAACCGCCGCATTGAGCGCCAGAATGTTGGTCTGGAAGGCAATTGACTCAATCACGTGGGTGATGTCGGCGATGCTCTGCGACGCCACACGAATCTCCGACATGGTTTCCACCGAACGTGCCACGGTGCTGCCGCCGTGATTCACGGTGTTAGCCGCTTCACCGACCAGCGCCATCGCCTGACGCACATTGGCTGCGGTTTGTGCCACAGTCGCGCCAAACTGCTCCATGCTGGCCGAGGTTTCCTCCACGCTGCTGGCCTGACGGCCAATCTGCTCGCTGATGCTGGAGCTGCTGGCGGCGATGGTATCGGTGCCGCTGCTGATTTCACGCGCCGCCGAACGCACCTGACTGACGACTTTCTCCAGCCCATCGCCAATGCCATTGATCGCGCTGACCAACTGACCAATCTCATCACGACGTGAAGAGTCGAGATGTGCCTGCAGATTACCGGCGGCGTACTGTTCTGCCAGATGAATCACCTGTTGTAGCGGACGCGTGATGGCGCGGCGGCTGTACCACATAAAGCCGATGGCAAAAACGATCACCAGCGCCAGCCCAATCGCCATAAACAGGTTACGGCTGTGCGTGATTGGTGCCAGCAGGCTGGCACGGCTCACTTCACCGGCAATAACCCAGTTCCAGCCAGGAAGCTGCTGCCACGCCAGCAGTTTGGTTTCGCCATCCAGTTCAACCGCCACTAATCCCTTCGGCTGGCTGAGCAGTTGCTGCTGCGTGGCGTTATCCCAGCGCGGCAGTTTGCCTTCAGCGTGACGATCAAACAGATATTGGCCCTGGCTGCTGCCCGGCGCACCGTTCAAAACCGAGAAGGTGCCGCTGTCGCCAAGATGGCGCGCCAGCACTTTGTCGCGCATCAGCGCATACTGCGCATCGATCTGTACCCCGACGAACAGAATAGCGATCACCGCGCCGCTGCTATCCTGCACCGGCTGATACTGCGTAATGTAACGATGGCCAAACAGCGTCGCCAGGCCGCGATACACCGTGCCCTGATTGACGCTGCGCCAGGCGGCGCTGCTGCGATCCAGTTTGGTGCCCACCGCGCGGCTGCCATCCTCTTTTTTCAGCGAGGTGGCGATGCGGATGTAATCTTCGCCGTCACGCACGAAGATGGTGGATACCGCACCAGTACGATCAAGAAAATCATCTACAGCGATCTGATCGAGGTTGAGGGTTTTCAGTCCCGCTCGCAGCGTTGGCGTGCTGAATTCACCTACCTGCACACGTTCGCTGTCGTCACGACTAAAACGTTTTGGCAGGAAGCTTTGGAACAGTTTGGTGTAATTTGCCACCTCTTCCGACAGCGTGGCGTTGAACATGGTGGCCATTTCATTTATGCCTTGCACCTGATTCTGCATATCGTCGGTTGCCAGCTGCTCCAGCTGACGTGCCGCGTTATGGCTCAGGGTCAAGGTCAGAGTAAATAGCACCATTGCCACGCTCAAAGACGTCAATACAGACAGCTTGATTCCGAGACCCATGGCGCTGAGAGAAAGACGCTTCATAAAGTACCTTTTGAGATTATTGAAGGGGTACAAGATCAACGGCAAAACGGGCTAAATGTTTAGGGCTGAAATTATTCAAACTTAATGTGAAGTGGCTCGCATTTTGTTACGCAGCGCTTACACTGAGTCCAGTGATAATCATTCTCAATGGAGGCGGTATGATTGAGTTGGCAACGGAGCATCTGGCAGGCATCGAATGTATTCATGCAGCACCGGCCGGGCAGCGCCAGGCGCGCTTACCCACGGTGTTGTTCTATCACGGTTTTACCTCATCGAAAGAGGTTTACAGCTACTTTGCCGTGGCGCTGGCGCAGGCCGGTTTCCGCGTGATCATGCCCGATGCGGACATGCACGGCGCGCGTTATAACGGCGATACCGACGCACGTATGACCCACTTCTGGGAGATCCTCAAACAGAATATCGATGAAGTGCCGTTGCTGGAGAAGGTGCTGCGCGATAACGACTGGATTGCCGATGAACGTTTTGCCGTGGCGGGCGCGTCGATGGGCGGCATGACCGCGCTGGGCGCAATGGCGCGCTATCCGCAAATCCACAGCGTGGCGTGTTTGATGGGTTCCGGCTACTTCATGCAGCTGAGTCATACGCTGTTTCCGCCGCTGGTGGTGCGTACGCCAGAACAGAAAGAGGCTTTTGCCGCGCGCTTAGCGCCGCTGGCACCGTACGATCCCAGCGAGCAACTGGAGAAACTGGCGAATCGACCTTTACTGCTGTGGCACGGCGAAGCGGATGAAGTGGTACCCTTTGCCGAAACGGCGCGTTTGCAGAAAGCGTTAGGTGAGGCGCAACTCGATCAACAGATGACCACACTTTCCGAAAAGAACATCGGCCACAAAATCACGCCTGCGGCCCTGACGGCGCTGGTCAGTTTCTTTAAACACCATTTATAAAAAATGCGGGTTGGCGTGGTTGGCGCCAGCCCGTTTACGTTGCCGAACTAAAGTTGTGATGACAACCGTTCGGCGGCGCTGGTATTGGCACTGACTGGGTTACTGCTTGCAGGCGCATCCAACCGATTAACGTAGACATAGCCTGATGCCGCGTTGCTGTTACTTCTCATCTGCTGCGCGTAGTCAGCGGAGCTGGCAAAAGCGGGTGGAGACAGGAAGAGACCCAGTAAAGTGGCGAAAATGATCATTTTCATAATCGACTCCAGACTCACAGGGATTGCACTCTCAGACGCGGCAAATAGGATTATTCGTTGCGCCTGTAAATAGTGTAGTTCTTAACCAATTTGCCGCCAGAACGTCCCATTGAACGCCTTGTTCAGAGAATTTGATCAAACGCTCGCTAACTCACTGACACATCTCACTTAGCACAAAAAGCCGCATCAGCTGGCACGATAGTCGCCATTTGATGAATTGTGCGCTTGAGTTTCCGCAAGGACGCCAGTATGATTACGCGTCAATTTTTCAGCTGCATTCAGAGGTGTGTTTCATTTTTTAAATGATTCGCAACCTATAACGTTCCTTGCTTCCGTGGGCCGCAGCTGACCCTGACAGGAGGCTGAATAATCCGTAAGGAGCTATCGATGCGTCATTACGAAATCGTATTTATGGTCCACCCTGACCAGAGCGAACAGGTTCCAGGTATGATCGAGCGTTACACTGGTGCTATCACCGGTGCACAGGGCACGATTCACCGTCTGGAAGACTGGGGCCGCCGTCAGCTGGCTTACCCAATCAACAAACTGCACAAAGCGCACTATGTTCTGCTGAACGTAGAAGCGCCGCAGGAAGTGATTGACGAGCTGGAAACTAACTTCCGCTTCAACGACGCCGTTATCCGCAGCATGGTTATGCGCGTTAAGCACGCGGTAACTGAAGCATCTCCGATGGTTAAAGCTAAAGACGAGCGTCGTGATCGTCGCGAAGACTTTGCTAACGAATCGGCTGATGACTCAGATGCTGGGGATTCTGAAGAGTAATCCGACATGACGGCAAATCGACTGCGCCTGTCTGGCACTGTGTGCAAGACGCCGGTTCGAAAAGTCAGTCCGTCAGGGATTCCTCATTGCCAGTTCGTGCTTGAGCATCGTTCTGTGCAAGAGGAAGCCGGTTTCCACCGGCAAGCCTGGTGCCAAATGCCGGTGATTATCAGCGGCAGCACCCATCAGGTGATTACTCAACATATAACGGTCGGCACGCAACTCACTCTCGAAGGCTTTATTAGCTGCCATCAGGCACGCAATGGTCAGAGCAGAATGGTGTTACATGCCGAGCAGATTGATTTGATAGATTCTGGAGACTAGCCAAATGGCACGTTATTTCCGTCGTCGCAAGTT
>NZ_DALYOQ010000061.1:24297-29599 GCF_031974595.1 Pantoea sp. CTOTU46764
CGCGGAAGGCGTTGTAGAGATTGATTACAAAGATATCGCTACACTGAAAAACTACATTACCGAAAGCGGTAAAATTGTCCCGAGCCGTATTACCGGTACTCGTGCAAAATACCAGCGCCAGCTCGCTCGTTGCATCAAGCGCGCTCGCTACCTGTCCCTGCTTCCGTACACTGATCGTCATCAGTAATCGGTAGTTGTCCATTAACGACTTTAAGAGGATAAGGTAATGCAAGTTATTCTGCTTGATAAAGTAGCAAACCTGGGCAGCCTGGGTGATCAGGTTAACGTTAAAGCGGGCTACGCTCGTAACTTCCTGGTTCCACAGGGTAAAGCTGTTCCTGCTACCAAGAAAAACGTTGAGTTCTTCGAAACACGTCGCGCTGAACTGGAAGCCAAACTGGCTGACGTTCTGGCTGCTGCTAACGCACGTGCAGAGAAAATCAACGCACTGGGCAACGTAACCATCGCGTCTAAATCCGGCGACGCTGGTAAACTGTTCGGTTCCATCGGTACCCGTGACATCGCTGATGCAGTAACTGCAGCTGGCGTTGAAGTGGCTAAAAGCGAAGTTCGTCTTCCAGAAGGCGTACTGCGCACCACCGGTGAGCACGAAGTTGACTTCCAGATCCATAGCGAAGTCTTCGCTAAACTGGTTGTGAATGTAGTTGCTGAGTAAGTTCACTCGGTAATGCGAAAACGCCGGCCTTGCGCCGGCGTTTTTGTTTCTGCGTTTTACTGAGCGCGGATAAAGCTGCCATCCGGCTGACGCGTAAACAGCACCGGACCGTTACTGCCATCCACCGTTAAACCGGTCACCACGCCTTGCGCGTTCTGACGAATCTTCACCTGCTGACCATTCTGTAACGCGCTCAGTGGCTGCCCATCACCTTCCACACGCGCCATGGCAAACACATCATTCACCGGCAAATTGTTGTCGCGGAACAGCTGCGCCAGCGTCTGACCTGATGCCACATTGTAGGTGCGCCATTCGCCCTGCGAATCGGTTTTCGGCGGCGTATTCTGCTGCTGATTGTTATCGTAAATCTCCGCCTGCATCGGCACTTCTTTAGCGTTAGTGTCTGCCGGACGTTCAACCGGATACTGCGGCGTACTGCTCGGCCAGAGAAACGCCAGCAGCAGCACCAGCAGGGCAATGACAATGCCGCGACGATGCAAAGCGGGCAGCGGATCCATCCAGCGCACATCATCCAGCAAATGCCAGACGCGCTGCAGTGCGGCGGGAACGCGGGAAGGGTGATCGGAAGCCATTCGTGAATCCTCCTCGCTGGCGGCTTTGCGCGGAATGCGCGGCAGCCAACGTTGCAACCAAGGTAATAAAGTACGCGGTGCGCGCGTCCTGCGACGTCGTGGGGCGATCTGGCCCATGTATTCTCTCTTGTGTCCGACGGTGGCAGGTGAAAACCTCGCCACAGCTATAGTATGAGCAATGCTGACAGGAAGTGCCTGGCAGCATTGAAAAATTTGACCGCTGTATTGTTTCCGTTTCGCCGGGAAATGTCATCTGCGGCGCGTGAGATTTTACGCCAGCCGCCCGCGCTGGTATGCTGCCGGTTCTATTTTTCTCCGGGATTAAGGAATCAAGATGACGACCCCTTCATTCGACAGCGTCGAATCACAAGCAAGTTACGGTATCGGTTTACAGGTAGGCCAGCAGCTGCAAGAGTCTGGACTGCAGGGTCTGCAGCCAGAAGCACTGCTCGCCGGCCTGCGCGACGCGCTGGAAGGGAACTCACCGGCCGTCCCGGTTGACGTGGTACATCGCGCACTGCGTGAAGTGCACGAGCGCGCAGAAGGCGTGCGTCGTGAGCGTGTAGAAGCGATGGCGGCAGAAGGTCAGACTTTCCTTGAGCAGAACGCACAGCGCGAAGGCGTAAGCAGCACCGAAACCGGTCTGCAGTTCAGCGTCATCACCCAGGGCGAGGGTCCAATCCCTTCACGTCAGGATCGTGTGCGCGTGCATTACACCGGCAAACTGATCGATGGCACCGTATTCGACAGCTCAGTAGCGCGTGGCGAGCCGGCAGAATTCCCGGTTAGCGGCGTGATCGCGGGTTGGATCGAAGCGCTGACGCTGATGCCAGTCGGTTCCAAGTGGGAACTGGCGATTCCACACAACCTCGCTTACGGCGAGCGCGGTGCAGGCGCCTCTATCCCGCCATTCAGCACCCTGATCTTCGAAGTTGAGCTGCTGGAAATTCTGTAAGTAGCAAGAGGGCGGCAATCGCCGCCCTTATTCGTCATTTCTTCTGCAAATCCACCTGCCACAGCACAAAACCTATCTCATCGCTGCCCACGGCTTTCATCGGGTAATCGGCATGCTGCTCAATAAACGTCGTCGCTTTCGCGCCAGGCGCGGTTTCAAAACGGATATCCAGCGGCGTGGTGCTATTAATCGGTGCTAAACGCCAGTTGTGATCCGCCTGCGGTTTCACTTCGCCATGCGCTTTGGTTTCGCTGCTGATAAAGGCGGCAACCACCGAGCGGTTCTCATCTGGTGAGGCGAAAGCAACATACTTATCGCCGGTGCCGGCAAACTTGCCGCCGTAAGCGCGGTAGTTATTGGTGGCAACCAGGAAAGTGGCATCAGGATCGATAGGCTTGCCTTGCCAGCTGAGATCCTTAATGCGCGAAGCCTGTTTGTTGATCAGCGTACATTCCGCGTCATAGCGCGCCGGTTGCGTGACATCGATTTGGTACTGCACGCCATCGATCACATCGAAGTTATAGGTGCGGAAATCCCAGTTAATCAGCGATTGCGGTTTGCTGCTGTGCGGATCGATTTGATTAAACTGCGCCGCTGAGCACTCCAGCCACTCTTTCACCTGCGCACCGCTGACTTTCATCACCACCAGCGTATTGGGGTAGAGGTAGAGATCGGCGGCGTTACGGAAGGTGAGATTACCTTTTTCCACTTCGACATAGCTGGCGGGATCGTTTTTACGGCCACCGGCTTTAAACGGCGCGGCGGCGGAAAGTACCGGCAAGCGACCAAGATCAGGATCGCCCTGAATAAAATGCTCAACGTAAGCGCGCTGCGCGTTATTAACGATCTGCACCGTGGGATCGTCCTGCACCAGCGACAGGTAGCTGTACATCACGTCGGCAGATTTACCGATCGGTTTGGCAACAAACTCGCGCGTGGCGCGGTGATCCTGCTCCAGCACTTTCACCAGATCGGCATCTTCAGCCGCCAGCGATTTTTTCGCTGCGCTGTCATAAATTGGGCGTGCTTCGGCTTTGCCCTGCGCGACCTGCCATTTGCCGCCCTCATTATTCAGCACCAGATCGACCACCCCAAGATGATCGCCCCACATGCCGGGCATCACCGACGGAACACCGTTGAGCGTGCCTTGGGCGATATCAGCGCCTTTAATCGCCGCGAACTCTTTACTCGGGAACACCGCATGAGCGTGGCCGAACATGATGGCGTTGATGCCTGGAACCTGACTGAGGTAGTAAACCGAATTTTCTGCCATGGCGTGATAGGGTTCACTGCTCAAACCGGAATGTGGAATAGCGATGATTATTTCAGCACCTTTTGCGCGCATTTCCGGCACATAACGCTTCGCTGTTTCAGTGATGTCATCAACCCGTACTTTTCCCTGCAGATTGTTACGATCCCAAACCATAATCTGCGGCGGAACGAAGCCGATGTAACCAATTTTCAGCGTATGCGGCTTGCCGTCACGGTCTGTTACCGTGGTTTCTTTGATTAAGTAGGGCGTAAACAGCGGTTTTCCACTTTTCTCGTCGATAATGTTGGCATTGACGTAAGGAAAGCGCGCGCCGGCCAGCGCTTTTTGCAAATAAGGTAAGCCGTAGTTGAATTCATGATTACCGAGGTTTCCGACCGCGTAATCCAGCGTGTTCATCGCTTTATACACCGGATGTACTTCGCCCGTTTTCAGCCCTTTCGCCGCCATGTAATCGCCCAGCGGACTGCCCTGAATAATATCGCCGTTATCGACCAGCACGCTGTTGTTCGTTTCGGCGCGTGCCTGCTGGATTAAGGTGGCGGTGCGCACCAGTCCGAACTTCTCCGTCGGCGTATCTTTGTAATAATCGAAATCCATCATATTGCTGTGCAGATCGGTGGTTTCCAGAATGCGCAGATCCACCGTAGCAGCCTGTACCGTGGCGGCAGTAATACAGAGTGCCAATAACGACATGCTCGCTTTGAACATCGCTTGCTCCTTGTTCGGTCCAATGGGCCTCTCAAAATAATGTAAAACCATGACGAATTATCATTTCAATTTGTGATGGAGCTCGGACTTTCATCCAATATCTGCCGTCACGCCGCCGTGATAGCGTATTCAGCATCCCGCCATAGCCGCCGCTGATGAACTATGGTATTGATATTCATATAGATTGCCACAGCAGACAGCGCAGTCGCAGGCTGTTGAATGACAACTGCTAAAATAACAGCAGATAGGCGGTTGGTGTCTGACAGGCAGAATCAGCGGAAAAGAGGTAAAGAATGTTAGATAAAATTTGTCAGCTGGCGCGAGATGCGGGCGATGCCATTATGCAGGTATACAACGGCGCAGAGCCGGTTGATGTGACCCGCAAGTCGGATGATTCTCCAGTCACCGCGGCCGATCTCGCGGCGCATCGCGTGATTGTGCAAGGCCTGAAGGCGCTTTCGCCGGAGGTGCCGGTGCTGTCTGAAGAAGATCCGCCGAGCTGGGATGTGCGTCAGCACTGGCAGAAATATTGGTTGGTCGATCCGCTGGATGGCACCAAAGAGTTCATCAAGCGCAACGGCGAGTTCACGGTGAATATCGCGCTAATCGAAAACGGCAAACCGGTATTGGGCGTGGTGTACGCGCCGGTGCTGGGCGTGATGTATTCGGCAGCGGAAGGTAAAGCATGGAAAGAAGAGAACGGCCAGAAGACGCAGATTCATGCGCGTGAAGCGCGCCCACCGTTAGTGGTGGTTAGCCGTTCGCATTTTGATAGCGATACGGAGTTGCAGGAGTATTTGCATCAGCTTGGCGAGCATCAAACCACCGCGATTGGTTCATCGTTGAAGTTCTGTCTGGTAGCCGAAGGCAGTGCGCAACTTTATCCGCGCTTCGGGCCGACTAACATCTGGGATACCGGCGCAGGCCATGCGGTGGCGATTGCCGCCGGCGCGCATGTCCACGATTGGCAGGGCAAAACCCTCGATTACGCCCCGCGCGAATCGTTCCTCAATCCCGGTTTCCGCGTATCACTGTTTTGAGATTTGTAGATACCGTCTTGCCAGTTATCTGGCAAGACATATTTCGGCGTCGAACGG